>CAIOOA010000154.1 GCA_903859815.1 uncultured Methylococcaceae bacterium
AAGATGGTCAGGCGACACTCGCAATTGGGATCGGCCAGAAACTGTCTCCCTCAATCCGGACAAATCCGACCATCAGAAAAAGCAGGAATCGACACAAAATCAAAACTGAAAATGCGACATCTTACTTGACAACGACCGCTACTAAAAGCTAAAGACCGGCTAGACAACCCGTATGAAATTTTTCAAGCCTTGGTCAGGGTCTGGTTGGTGCGAGAAATCGGCAAAATGGAGAAGCAGAAACTCCATCCGATCCCAAGCGAGCAAGAACTGTGGGCCGCTTGCCGGTTACTGGCGGTGTATTTGCAAACCATCGGCAAGCGCGAGTTGGACGTGGAAGCCTTGGGCGAGTTGATGCGGCATCTGCCCGCTGTCCAGCACTTGGAAAAGCTGGATTTTGGCGGGCGCTCCTTGCTAAACCGCAATTCCAAGCGAGAGTATCGCTTCTCCCATTACAGCATCCAAGAATTCTTGGTCGTCCATGGCTTGTGCCACGATCAATTGCATCAGGATTTGGCCCTTTGCCCGGAGCAGACACGGGGTGGCAGCATCAAACTGACGATGCAAATGTTGGGGTTTCTGCCTATCCATGAAAGCATAGGTGTTTTACAGAAAAACCAGGCCGATTTGGATTGGCAAGACATTACACTAGCTAAACTATTGGATTGGATCAAGCTAGGTGAACTGAAAGCCGAAACCGTGTGGGGTTTAAAGTTGCGCAGTAAACTGAAGGACGGCGGCTTCGGTCCGGAGATGGTCATTGTGCCGGCTGGCACATTCTGGATGGGTTCCAAGAAAGGCGAAAAAAATGCGAGGGAAGACGAGTTTCCGTGCCATCAGGTGACTATGGCTCATCCTTTCGCCATAGGCCGTTTTCCGGTTACATTTGAGGAATATGACCGGTATTGTAATGCTACCGGCAAGAATAAGCCAAATGATCAGGGCTGGGGACGGGGAACGCGGCCCGTGATTGATGTCTCATGGTATGATGCGCGCACCTATTGCACATGGTTATCCGAACAAACTGGCCAGCCCTACCGCTTGCCTACTGAGGTCGAATGGGAATATGCAGCTCGGGCCGGGACGGACACGGCCTATTGGTGGGGCGATGACATTGGTGTCAACCGGGCCAATTGTGATGGTTCAGGTAGCCCATGGTCTGGCAAACAAACCTCCCCGGTGGGTTCGTTTCCACCTAATTCTTTCGGACTGTATGACACTGCGGGCAATGTCTCGGAATGGGTGCGGGACAATTGGCATGAAAATTATCCGAGGATACCCGAGTTCGAAAGGGCTTTGCAAAGTAGCTATTCAGATAATAAGGTTGTACGAGGCGGTTCTTGGTACGATCGGACTGATGATGTTCGTTGTGCGATTCGCGACAGGGACCACCCCGGCATTCGGAACGACCTTAAAGGATTTCGGTTGGTGTTAGGTTCTCCCTGGTGAATTCTGTCTTCTGATTTCTGCTTTTGCTCTTCATATACCGCGTAGCGGTCGATTTTTTCTCTCTGGTTCCCAAGCTCTTTGCTTGGTAACCCATTATTTGAAGCTCCGCTTCAATTCAGCGGAAGCCGAGCTTCAAGGATAGCGTTACCAAGCTGGATCTCTCATCGTTATACACAAGTGGTCGAAGCCCGTCATTCCGGCATGGACTGCCGGAATCCAGTCACAGGGAAGTGAATCTGCGGGTTGGTGTGTACCTTGAATCAAACACTTACATAACGACCAGTTACCGTCCATGGCACTGGATTCCTGCATCCCTGCTGGAATGACGGCACTACGGCTTGGCGAGACTTGTGTAAAACGACGAGAGCTGGAGCTTGGTAACGAGCTAAATCTTGGACTCCCGCAGAGGAATCATCCAAAATCAAGCATCCTTCCCTTTTTTCAAAGCTTCCACCTCTTCTAGCGATAATTGGGTAAATGCCGCAACTTGTATAGGAGCAAAGCCCGCCGCTAGAAGCTCGGAGGCAATGGCTAGGGCTTTGGCATAAGCGCCTTTTTCCATGCCTTGCGCCATTCCTTTTTCAATGCCCTTCTCAATGCCCCTCTCAATGCCCCTCTCAATGCCCCTCTCAATGCCCTTCTCGATTCCTTTCTGAATGCCTCTTTTTTCGCCAATTCGATAAGAAGGAAGCTTTTCTAAATCTATTACAGTCAACATTTCAAATTCCTCCGCTATGTTCAGGTTCAAATCACGATTAGTTGACAGAATTTCCAACATTTTGACATATTCACGCAAGCGTGGCGGAGCTTCGTGCAAGCGTTCCGTTAGCCGGGTGAGTATCTCATGGATAACTGTCCGTGGTGGGCGATCATTAAAATCGCATAATACCGCCATCACCCATGCATCTGGGGAATCTTGCTTCAACAAGTCTTGGCAATCGACTTGATGCATGTCAATCAAGCTATAGCGATAAGGCATTTGCTCCAAATCAAGACCGCTCGACATGCGCAAGGATTCTTTACCGATATACACCAAATATTGTTTGATTGGCGGCAACCCCGGATGCGCCAATAATATGTCTGCCAGATAGCGCAACATCCGTTTAGGCATTGTCGGATCGTTATCGTTCTGTATTTCGATGTGCAACAGAAAAACCTGATTGTCCACGCCTGTGACACGGGCAACCAAGTCGGCACGACGATCTTCAATGCGGTGATGCTCGGTTTCCAGTATCTCCACTTCTGTGACAGATAGATGAAACAAATAGGTCGCAAAGTCCCGCACCATTCGCTGAAATATTTCCTTTGAGATGATGTCTTTATCGCCCATGTTGTAAAATACTCTTCATTCTCTGGTTCCCAAGCTGGAGTTTGGTAAAGAGCACTGATTGGAGTGCAAGGCTTGCCTTGCTGATTATTACAAGAAGCTGCGACACTCCGCAAGGCAAGCCTTGCACTCCAACCAATCTTATTGGCATTGACACAGAGCGTGGGAACGAAAAAACCCCTCCTCACTGAGACTTTATAACCAACTCCTGCATCATCGAACTGCCTAAATAAATACCCTGCGCATCGAAGAATAGCGTCAGGGTTTTTTGGGCGCTTTTGTGGAGATAGTCGTCATAATTCGGGCTGAAATATTGCCAAGCTTCCTTGGAATCATCGGGTATCTTGCTTAATGGAAAAGTGGCACCGCTCTGTTGCATGGCTAAAGCCGCTAGGGTAATGGTCGTGGGCAGCAAGGCTTTGCTGGTTGGCGTACCCAATAGCTGTTCGGCTTCTTGTTTTGTCGATTTACCCTTGACTAATTTGAAGCGTTCAGCCTCATCAACCCATTTTTGCGTTGGTTCGGAGGAATCATAAAATGAATAGGCATTTAAAACGCCCTTATTGAATTCGCAAGCCAGAAACTTCGCTTCAACGGGCGGTCCTTTGCTTTCATCACGGTCATAATAAAAATAAACCTCTGCATCAAAGGAATCGACCACCCGTTTGTTAATTTCATCGGGATTGCCAAAGCGTTTGATGATTTCATCCCTAGGGGTGAAACCTAAGCGTTCACTCGACAAGGGGGCTAATGGATTGGGCCGGTCATAAAATATCTCTTTTAACGCGGTGCAGGACGATAATGACAAGCCGATGATCGAAAATAATAAAGCCGTCGATAATTGTTGCATAGTGTAATCCGGTGGAGGTTTTATCCCTTAAGACCTACTCGGTTTTGAAAACCGGGTCGGACATATTCAAATTCATTCCCAAACATTTTCCCACCATTTCCCGCTTTTAGGATTTGGAGTTTTTTCGGGTTCAATTTTCATCTTGGAACGGATTTCATTGACATCCCAACCCGTTAGGTTAGCCAAAGTAGTCGCTTCTTTTTCTTGCCGCTCACGCACTTGTTTCCGGTAGGTTTCCATGGCTGGGCAAGAATCACTGCCTTTATAAGCATGTCTCAACACATAACGGCCTTGAAAATTGGTACGGTCTGCGGTTTCTTGGAACATTAAATCTTCAGGGAAATGATCCAGATTGTAGCGGACATGCAAACGAGTCACGAAAACCTCGGAAGCACCCGGCATGGGCGGTCTTGGCTGGCGCATTACAGGCGGTGAAGGGATATTGGTTTGATCCCCAACCCAAAACACACCGAGTTTCTTTAATTCTTCCTGTGTCAATGGGTCCGCCGCACAAGGGTCGCACCAATTCATGTCCCAAGCATATTCCATGAACACCGCATTACCGTTTTCACGCTTCACTTGCTCGGTGAACATCGCTTGATAGAAACTGGGGAATTCATCTTTCACAAATATGGGTATATCCATGCCTTCGGGTAGTTTTACCGTGCGGTAATTGGTGGTTTCCACCCGCCCTTTTTTCGTCAACGTGAAAATGAATAACTCCTGATCGCCATTCGCGTTTAAAGTGCCTAAGCGAATCGGCAACATGAATTTTGGGGATTCAAAAGCGACTTGCAGGGGTCGCAGATATTTAAACCCTAGCTTGGATTGTTCTTCCAAATTGACTTTTGCCACAAAAAAACGCATTTGTTGTTTGATGTAACTACCCAATACTTCCTTAGCGCCATTGGGCAATTTATAGCCATTTTCCTTTAACCAAACGGTGAGTCCATCACTTTCTTTGGCAGACAGTATCAGAATATCATATTCGCCTACCGTATATTCAGCCTCGATTTTAACCCCCAACTGATTGGCTCTTTGCTTAATGGCATCGCTCTTTCTCACCATGGGTGCAGGCATTGCCATTTCATACATGACAGGCGGCGAGCAGGGATTAGGGTCGAAATACTCTACTAATCGAGGGGAGGTATAAGCATCCAAATGGTCGACTATCGCCGATTCTCCTATATGTATCTGTCCCTTTTCCAAAAACGTAGGCACGGGAATTACGATGGCAAATTCTTTAGGGTCGCCCTTGAAATCATTCGCCATGGTTAATACAGTCCGGTCACCGTCTCGGACCAACACGACTTTGGAGGCTTGGTTGAAAATATTGGTATCGGCTTTGGCGACATAGAAGCCGCAAAAGGCCAATACTGATTTAATTGGGATGAGTCCATAAAGGACAATGATGGCGATTGCTAGAATTAGAGTTCGTTTTATCATGGGGATTAATATTTAGAATGAATGGGTATTCCCAACAGTGGTTTATTTTGCGGGTTCTGGCTACGTCCTGTCCAGTCGAAGCGAGGCCCAACCCAAAAATAGTCGAAAACTGGCACGAAAATCGAACCCATCAACAAGGAATAGATCAAGGCATTCGGATTGTAGAACTTGAAACGCAGAACATAGGCGAGACAGGCAACCAGTAGGGCAAATACAATGCGTCCAAGACGAGAGTTGGGGGTCGTTTTCGGGTCGGAAATCATAAAAAAAGTGAAGATGAGCAATGCGCCATTGCCAAGTTGGTGGATGGGTATCGTCAAAGGGTCACCTAGCCAAATAGCACGGGCGAAAAAAAGCCCCGGATAGGCCAACAAAAACGCCAGCGTGACATCGCTGCGTTCTGCCCGTTGTACGACCATTAGACCACAGCAGATGACAAACCCCGCAATCAACAAACCCGAACCCCATTGACCGGGGGACACCCACGCTTGGCCCGTCAGCAGCACGGTGATGCCTATGCCAAAATTGGTAGGATTGAAAATATGCTTGCCATTAAAGCGCAGGAAAAATTTACTGCCTATGGTCAGGCCGCTCGCCAATAAGACCAAGCTCAGTGAATGGGTTCGTAATAGCAAGCACAAAGACAAGCCTGAAATCAAAGCACTCTTCAACTCATAGGAAGCAAACCCAACGAACCGGGAGCAAGCCACTTGAAACATGAGAACCGAAGCAAGAGTGGCCGCTGCTTGCCAGCCAGACAGTTCGAAGTGCAAGCCAAGCAAGCCATACCCTAGCAAACAGCCAAGTACCCCGATTTGATACCAACGCGGATCTATCGAATTTGTTCCGTTAGGGTTCAGCAGATTCGTCACCGTTCGAATCCTGCTCTGAAGGGGTGTCTTTAGCCCGCCTTGCTTCGGGCACTTTCAACAACACCTGTGAGAGACTGTTGCGGTGTTTTCGGCTCAAAGCACGTTGCAGCGTGGCGCGGTGTTCGGTTTCAATCCGACGACTTTTATTCAAGGCGCGTTCGATGACTTTGCGATGCTCTTTGGCCGCTCGAAGTTGCGTATTCAAAGCATTGTCGAATAAAGCCCGTTGCGCGGCTTCGCTGGCAATCTGAGTGTCCATGGCTTGCTCAAGGACCGCACGATGCCCCTCTTCGGCATTATGGTGCAGCATCGCCGAAAGTTGGTTTTGAGCTTCGATTAGTTGGCTTTCCTCTTTTCTAGCGGGAGGTTTTACCATGATAGTTACTCCTGATAGCAATTTATTCTTGACTGATTATACTCATCTATTGGATGGAATCGGAGATATTACCTTACCGTCACCGAATTCACCCCTCGGCTTCAATCGAGTCAATCAGTGATACAGACATCACCACCCATATTATTCCTCCACGCTTGGCTTTCCTTCTCAAACAAGCGGTTGGATTCCTGCGGACCCCAAGTGCCAGCCGGATAAGTGGGTATGAAATCCCGCTCCACGGCCCAAACTTTGAGAATTGGATCGACGATGCGCCAAGCCCAATTGACCTCGTCTGATCGCAGGAATTGGGAATGGTCGCCCTCGATGACATCCAACAACAGAGCCTCGTAGGCATCTAGGTGATAACCTTCGGTGGCATCACAAGTACTGGCATCCAAGATGGTTTTGCGGGTACGCATGCCAATGCCGGGCTCTCGAACTTGCAATTCGGCGCGGATGAATTGTTCGGGCTGTATGCCAAGTAAAAGCCAGTTAGGGGCAATTTCTTGTATTTGGGTTTCCCGGAACAACTGCTGCGGTGGATGCCTGAAACGTATGCTAATCATAGAATGGCTTTCTGCCATGCGCTTGCCGGTGCGCAGATAAAACGGCACGTTTCGCCAACGCCAATTATCGATATAAAGTTTGACCGCCGCATAGGTTTCCGTCGTGCTTGTTTCGGGAATGCCTTTTTCTTCCAAATAACCGGGGACATTTTTATCGCCCAACCGTCCGCGACCGTACTGGGCGCGGTAAGCATGAGCATGGACGGCATTCTTGGGTATGGGGCGAATGGATTTAAGTACCTTGACTTTTTCGTCACGAATGGACTCCGCATCCAGATTGGGCGGCGGTTCCATCGCAACTAAGGTCAGCAGTTGCAACAAATGGCTCTGAATCATGTCGCGCAAGGCTCCGGCACTGTCATAGAATTCTGCCCTATCTTCAATCCCTGCCACCTCGCCGTGGGTAATCTGCACATGGTCTATGTAATTCCGGTTCCACAAAGGCTCCAGCAACAAATTGGCAAAGCGGAATACAAAGACATTTTGCACAGTTTCCTTGCCTAAGTAATGGTCGATGCGGTACAACTGGTTTTCTGAAAAATCCAAGCGCAGACTATGATCCAAGCTGTTGGCATCTTCCAAGTCATAGCCAAAAGGTTTCTCGATCACCAGCCTACGCCAACCGGCCTCTTCCTTGTTGAGTCCGTTGAGGGCCAGACGATGGGCCACCATTTTATATTCGGCAGGTGGCAAAGAAAGATAAAATACGTAGTTGGTGGGAAACGCCGGTGTTTTTTCAAGATAGTCCTTGAGTAAGCCAAAAGTCTCCTCTTTTCCAATATCCCCAAGGAAATAAAACACTTTGCTCAAAAAACGCGCTAGACAATCGGCATCCAGACCGTCAACAATGCGTTCTTCAAGCCAGCGGGTTACCTCGGCACGCCAAGTTTCGTCATTCCATGGCCTGCGCCCCACACAGACAATGGCTACACTTTCAGGTAGCCTATTCTCAGCTTCAAGATGGTAAAGTGATGGCAACAACTTGGTGCGGGAAAGATGCCCGGTCGAGCCGAATATGGTGAATACGCAAGGATCTAAGACTAACATGAAGGGCTTTCCTTTAAGAGTATGACTATAGACAATATAAACCTATCTGCTTGCCTGACCAAGTATGCATGAACTCGCTAATGCCTAAGTGTATGACCTATGAGCAAAGATAAACTGAAACTCGCCATTGAGGCAATCGATCAAGCCAATCGGGAAGACCCCAATATTGAGTGTTGGGAAGGCAAGAATTGCCCCAAAGAGCTACTCTATTCGCAACGAATGACCCAATGGCTGCTAAAATTGGACCCATCCCCTTCCGAAGCTAGGCAAATTGCTGTTCGCGCCCAGCATATACGCCGTTGGCAAGTGCCTAGGGAAAGTTTCCCAGCGGGTCGCGAAGCCTACTTGCGTTGGCGGACCTCCCTGTATCGTTTCCATGCGGAGCAAGTCGAACAGATTTTGCTTGAAGCAGGTTTCGACGAAGAGACCATTGCTTCGGTCAAAAAGATGGTCGGTAAGCAGGGGATTAAACGCGACCCTGATGTGCAGTTATTGGAAGATGTGGCGTGTTTGGTGTTTCTTGAATACTATTTCCCTAATTTTGCCAAACAATACGATGAGACCAAAATAATGGATATCGTCCGCAAGACGTGGAAGAAAATGTCAGATAGTGGGCATCAAGCAGCACTCAGCATCCCATTCCCACAAGAGCTGGCCGAATTAATAGCCAAAGCCTTAGCCCCAACCGAGGAACATCCATAATGGAACGGCAAGATCAAGCCAATGACAAATTATCCCAACAAAATTGGCATAGTTTAACCACTGAATCGGCATTAGCCATTTTGGAAGGAAGCCAGGAAAATGGCCTAGCCACTGCCGAGGCATCCCGTAGGTTGGTAGGTTACGGACGAAATTTGCTGCCTCAAGCCAAACCGCCAAACCCTTGGCTACGCTTTATCCGGCAATTCAATAATGTGTTGATCTATGTTTTGCTGGCAGCTTCGGTGGGCGCAATGCTTACCGGTGACTGGGTGGATGCTTCCGTCATTTTCGGTGTCATCTTAATCAACGCACTGATCGGCTTCATTCAAGAAGGCAAGGCGGAAAATGCCTTAAGTGCAATCCGCAACATGCTTTCCCTCTCCGCGACAGTCGTGCGGGATGGCACTAAAGCGCCCATTGCTGCCGAGGAACTCGTACCCGGCGATATTGTTTTTCTGCAATCAGGGGACAAAGTACCGGCTGACCTTCGACTGTTGGATGTCAAAAACTTGCGCATTGACGAATCCGCTTTGACGGGTGAGTCTGAGGCAGTGGACAAGTCGGTAGACCCTGTTGCCGAGGAATCCGGGCCGGGAGACCGCTTATGCATGGCTTTCTCGGGTACTCTGGTGGTTTACGGTCAAGCCGAAGGGATCGTCACGACGACGGGGCAACAGACCGAACTGGGGGAAATCAGTGCTTTGTTGAATCGGGTCGATGCCTTGGACACCCCCTTGCAACGGCAATTGGCCCAGTTCGGTAATTGGCTGACCCTGGCCATTTTACTGCTGGCGGGGGCAAGCTTTGGCTTTGGAGTGTATGTTCGTGGGTACGCCCTATCTGAAATGTTCATGGCCATGGTCAGCATCGCCGTGGCCGCCATTCCTGAAGGCTTGCCCGCGATAGTCACCATCACGCTGGCGGTGGGTGTCCAACGTATGGCAAAACGCAAGGCCATCGTGAAAAATTTACCGGCGGTGGAAACTTTAGGATCAGTGTCGGTCATTTGTTCCGACAAGACCGGCACCCTCACCCGCAACGAAATGGCCGTCCAGTCGGTGGCTATCATGGGCAGGGAATTTTCCGTAGAAAGTATGGGTAATGCAAACGCCGGGGGTATCCACATAGACGGAAAGCCGACCGATTGTGCTGAACAGCCGATATTGCTGGAATTGGCCCTCGCTTGCGTATTGTGCAACGATGCCGAATTGACCCAGGAAAACGGGGAGGTAATTTTGCATGGCGATCCCACAGAAACTGCCTTGCTGGCCTTGGGGAACAAAGCAGGCTTGGACATTGCCATGGTACGCAACGGCTTCCCCCGCAAGGATGCCATCCCCTTTGAATCAGAGCACCGTTTCATGGCGACTCTGAATCAAGGGCCAAAGGGACACCAGTTGATTTATCTCAAAGGAGCGCCGGAAGCCGTGCGGGACCTGTGCTTGCGGCAACGGGAAGCAGGCGGCGACACCGAATTGGAGATTGATTATTGGCATGACAAAGTCACGGCGATGGCGGAGCAGGGCCAACGAGTGCTGGCTTTGGCGGTCAAATCCGCTCCATCAGGAACCGATAGCTTGGATTTTTCCTCCCTAGGCAAAGATTTTGTGCTGCTTGGATTGTGCGGCCTGATCGACCCACCCCGTGAAGAGGCGATGCGGGCCGTTGCCGAATGCCACCATGCCGGCATACGGGTCAAAATGATTACCGGCGATCACGGCGTGACGGCTAATGCCATTGCCGAACAACTGGATATAGGCGCTGGCAAATCACCAATGCTAGGCTCCGAAATCGAAAAACTCTCTGACCGCGCCTTGGCCGGGGCGGTGCGGCAAACCGATGTGTTCGCCCGTTCCAGTCCTGAGCATAAGCTACGATTGGTTGAAGCTTTGCAATCCAAAGGTGGGATTGTCGCCATGACCGGAGACGGCGTGAATGATGCACCCGCGCTCAGGCGCGCCGATGTGGGCGTGGCGATGGGTTTAAAAGGCACCGAAGCGGCAAAAGAAGCGGCGGTGATGGTATTGGCTGATGATAATTTCGCCACCATCGTCCACGCTGTCGAAGAAGGGCGCATCATACACGACAACCTGAAAAAGGCCATCATGTACATTTTGCCGACCAGCTTCGGACAGGCGGGTGCGATCATGGTGGGCATTTTACTTGACCTGACTTTGCCAATTACGCCATTGCAAATATTGTGGGTCAACATGGTCACTGCGATCACCCTATCTTTGTCGCTGTCTTTCGAACCGGCCGAAGACAATGTGATGAAACGCCCGCCCCGCGACCCGCAAGAGGCATTGTTGAGTGGGTATTTCATTTGGCGCATTTTCTTCGTTTCCTTGTTGCTGGTGGGTGGTTTGTTGGGCTTGTTTTTGTATGAACAGTCATTAGGCGCGATTGAAACCTTGGCACGGACGGCAGCGGTCAATGCTCTAGTCTTTGGTGAAATCATCTACTTGTTCAACTGTCGGTTCATTCACGCATCCTCACTTACAGTGCGTAGTGTCATTGGAAACCGGGCTGTGTGGGTAGCCATTGGCATACTTTTGGTGCTGCAAATGGCATTCACCTATGCCCCACCGATGCAGGCAATGTTTGACACTACTTCCATCCCCCTTGAATCCTGGAAACGGATTCTTGCTTTTAGCTTGTTTTTGTTTTTGGTGGTTGAGTTGGAAAAAGGCGTGGTTCGGGTAGTCCTGGCCCGGCGAAAACAATTACTGGCCAAACCTCAACTTGAAACCGCCAAGAAGGTGCCGAAAAAGGCCAAGTCTTCGTTGACCGGGTATGCTTGGCTGTCCATTGCCGCCGCCATCGTCACCATTGGGTTGAAAACTTGGGCTTGGTGGTTGACGGGTTCGGTCGGTTTGCTGTCTGATGCCATGGAATCAGTGGTCAACTTGGTGGCTGCAATCATGGCGTTGGCAATGTTAAGCTTGGCCGCCCAACCCCCTGACGATCAGCATCATTACGGTCATGGCAAGGCAGAGTATTTTTCCAGCGGACTGGAAGGTGCTTTGATTCTGGTGGCTGCGATAGGCATAGGCATGGCGGCTTTTGACCGCTTGATGCATCCCCAACCTTTACAGTCTTTGGGTTTTGGCTTGGCGGTATCGACCATTGCCGCTCTGGTCAATTTGGCTGTGTCCATGGTGCTGCTCAAGGCAAGTCGAAGGCATAACTCCATCACCTTGGAAGCGGATGCCAAGCATTTAATGACCGACGTATGGACTTCCGGGGGTGTTCTGTTAGCCTTGTGCGCAGTTTCGCTGACTGGTTGGCAACAACTTGATCCGATTATTGGTTTTGGCGTAGCCATCAATATTATCTGGTCAGGGTTTACACTCATGCGCCGTTCCACCGCCGGCTTGTTGGACAGTACCTTGCCGGAAGATGAAAATGCCCTAATTGACGATCTTCTTGACGGTTATCGTCGGGACGGCTTGGAGTTTCACGACTTGCGCACCCGTCAAGCCGGTGCCGACCGATTCATGACCGTACATGTATTAGTTCCGGGCGATATGAGCGTTAAAGCCGGTCATGATCTATTGGATCGTATCGAAAATGACATACGGCAAGCCATTGGTGAAATTACGGTAGTCACCCATCTTGAACCATTGGATGACCCGGCTTCTTTCAGCCATGGGGAAAATGGAAGCGAACCGTATCCGGGTAGGGAAAGTTTGATGCCTTCACAAACCTTAAGGAAAAATCGATAGTGTCGGCATGATTGCATTAAATTTTTGTTATCATAACAAATTAAATTTTAAATTTGTCCAAGAAACAATGAGATGCCGCCAACATGAAAATCCTATTATCGCTCTTATGTGCTTTTTTCCTTAGTGTAAGCACAGTCCAAGCCGAAACCTGCCCGGATTTATTGAACTTCACAGCACAAACCTTGCGCGGCAAGGAAACCGTGGATTTTTGCAAAGCCTATCAAGGCAAAGTGCTGTTGGTGGTCAATACGGCCAGCCAATGCGGTTTTACACCACAGTTTAAGGGCTTGGAAGCCCTATATCAGAAATACAAAGACCGCAACTTCGTCATTTTAGGGTTCCCTTCCAACGATTTTCATCAAGAATTCAGCGATGCGAAAAAAACGGCTGAAGTCTGCTATCAAAACTTTGGCGTGACATTTCCAATGTTCAAAACCAGTCCGGTGACCGGGGACAAGGCCAATGGGTTTTTCGCCAAACTCGCCAAACAATCGGGTGTCGCACCCGCATGGAATTTCCATAAATATTTGATTGATTCCAAAGGGCAAGTCGTCAAAAACTTCCCTTCTGCCGTCCCGCCGGGGGATTCAAGCCTAATCCAGACAATCGAAGAATTGACGAAAATCCAATAACGCCATGAAAAGCGCTCTCCCCATAGGCATTTTTGATTCCGGTGTGGGCGGATTGTCGGTGTTACGCGATATACGCAAAGAATTATGGAATGAGGATTTGCTTTATGTGGCGGATTCCAATCATGCGCCTTATGGCGACAAAGAAGCCGAGTATATAGAAACCCGTTCCATTGCCATTTCTCAATTCTTAGTCGACCAACCCGTCAAAGCCATTGTCGTTGCCTGCAATACTGCGACCAGCGCCGCTGTCGCCCAATTGCGCGCTAAATTCAAAGTGCCTATAGTCGCCATGGAACCGGCGGTGAAACCTGCCGTCGAAACCACTCAATCAGGCGTTGTTGGGGTATTGGCCACTCGCAGGACAGCTTCCAGCGATAATTTCCTAAACTTACTCGCACGGTTTAGTTCCAATGCCAACATCATGGTTCAAGCTTGCCCCGGTTTGGTCGAACAAGTGGAAGCCGGTGATTTGCATGGCGACAAAACCCGGTCATTATTGGAAACCTTTGTTTTCCCTTTGTTGGAAAAAGGTGCGGACACCCTAGTATTAGGCTGCACCCATTACCCTTTCCTTGCCCCTTTGATTCGTTCCATGGCTGGTGTTGAGGTCAACATCATCGATCCCGGCGAAGCGATAGCCCGAGAGCTTCGCCGTCGCTTGGCATCCATCGGCCAGTTGTCACGGCATGAGCATAGGGGTAGCGAACAGTTCTGGACCAGCGGCTCGCCCGATATTGCCAAGGAATTGATTTCGCAATTGTGGGAAACGGATGTAGAAGTAAAGCGGTTGCCGGAAGTATAAGCATCAAAATTCGGATATTTGAGCTAAGCTGAGAAGCGCTATTGGCACTTGCGCAATATCCATTATCCTAAATCCAACAATTAGGTTTTTACTTAGGAACTGCCTAGACCATTTTTCCGGTCGGTTCCAAGCCCGGGTAGGAGCCCAGTTGGAACCGGTCAATGTGGCAGTCCCACAGCGACTCTCAGACGGTCGTGGTCTGCTACTGCTCCGAATTCCTCTCCCGCTCGTGGAGCAAGTCGCTGATCCCCGTCAGCAGGTCTTTCGCCTTCAAGGACGGGTGTGATGTTAAGCCGATATTGCTTGCCGCGCATGGTGGTGCTTTTCGGCAAAGCCCTTCAGCACACAGCGGACGGGTGTGATGGACTGTAGTCAGCCTTTGGGGAACACTGAAGAACGAACGGAGACCACGAGTGCTACACCTCTAGTGAGGAGGCTAAGGTTGTTGACATCACCGAGTAGATCGAGATTTTCTATAATCGGTAGCATATGACTGGAATTGCCCTCGTTGTCCACCAACACCTCCGTGTCCAACACCAGCAGCGATCCGGCAACCAGATAAGTGTGGAGGGGTGTGCGAGGGCCGACCCGGATTCCACTGGTTGTAACCTACCTCGCACACTCCGCCTCCCTTACTAAAGCTTGACCGTGGTATCAATGTCCAGAATTCACAGTGGTTTCAGCAACGGCTGGACGTTCAGATCAAAATGATCGGCAATGCCAGCATCATCATCGAACTTGGCGAGATCCCGGCGCAAGGCATATTCGCTGAACACCTTCGACATGCCCAGCAGCCAAGGTTGACCCCGATGCCGCGATCAACGAAGCTTGCGCATAGTGGCCTGTTGCCCGGAGGATCGACAGAAGCCAATCGCCCCGAGCAGATCAGGCTTTAATACGGTTCGTTAAGGCTGGCACCAGAGCGCACGGGTGTCCTGAATGTGCCAAGCCTGATAACTGGCGTTGGCTGGCACGGGGGAGGAGACAGTGATTGCCATTTTTTTCCCGATTGTAGCCGTTAACCCTTTACCGGCAACAACTGAATTGATTCTAACCCCTTCCCAAAACTCGTTGATGCCAGTGCTGTTTTTGTTGATCATCCAGTGTTGGGAGAGATTGCCGTTAGACTGAGCCGTAATGACGGGACTCCCATCGTTTAACCCGCCATCTGCTATGTCGAGCAGATAGTTATTGCTCACCGATTGCAACCGATAATGACCGTCCAGTGGCACGTATAAATTCCACGTTTGGGAATTATTATTATAGTTCGGAACATCTGTCCAAACACTGGTGGCATCGGATGCTAGGCCCATGAATGTATTAGCGGTTGTAAAGTAGCTTTGGATTCGCACGGCGGTTGTATCGCACTCCGTGATACCCGCCGATCTCGTGGGGCCATTTTCACCGGACGAGGCGACAATTTTCCAGTCTTGCGTTATATCTCCGTTGACTTGGGTATCGACCAGTACGGCACTACCGTCGGCACCGTTTCCGCTAGCAATGTCCAGCGCAAGCTGATTGTTCTGCGAAACTAGTTTCACATAACCGCTATCCGTCGGAATGGCCATCCAAACTTGAGAGTCAGTATTGGTGATATCCCAAGTTTGCACCTGGGAACCAGGGTTTTGACCAAGACCCGCGTCAAGAGCCATGTTAGAAAATACAGACTTGAATTGAAATGCACCATTGGGCAAGGGGATGCTTTCCCAGATTTGGCGACCCAAATTACTTTCTTGGTTGATTTGTATTCGCGCCCCCGCTACACGACTAGCGCCTGCGACTTCTAGAACCTTGTTACCTACCCGGGAAACAAGCTTCACATAATTATGCTGCTCCCGTGGCGTAGGTAACAACCCGTAAACAAGAAGCTTGTTGGAAAAGGTCGCCACGTAGACTTTGCCGTTCGCAATCGTCGGTGGGGTGAATTTGGCAAATGCCATCGAGTCGTCAACATTTTCCATCCTGCTAGTCCACAGAACAGGCTTGGAAACATCGCTGGCATCATAAGCAAGTAGGATACCCTGCTTAGATGCCGAAACGGCATTTCCGAGTTGAGATCCTAAGGCCCAGACGATTCCCGTTCCAGATTGCGCCCCATTCGAACTGAGGCTCAGGATTCCACCGGGATGCTGGTTGATGTAAAATCTGCCTCGTTTGGCATTCTGGGTGTCGAAGGTCTGCCCATTAAAATCGTAAGATCTTAAATAATCACTTTCCCCCCAGTGGTAGATAGTCAACGGACCACCGGCCGATGACCTATCCCAAATCACCGGACCACCCATTATGTGGTTCCAGCCCGCTGCGTTCGCTGGAACTGACCGGAATGATTGAATTAAATGTGGATTACCTGCTTGAAGCTTACCCATATTATTGGGGTCGATGACATACATGATGCCCTCCTTGCCGCCCCCTATTATGTAATTAGACCTTGGCAGGATGGCTGGCCCTGAACCTCCGAGATCCGTGTCCCATTTGTCGAGGAACATCCAGTTTTCCGGTGTAAACCAGTCTACGAGTGCTAAGCCATTGGAAGGGTCAAGACGCAGAACGGCCTCTGAAAAGTTATTAAGGCCATCGTACCCGTCTGAGGTGGCACCGATAGGATTGCCATTTCCAGTGAAGGTAATCACATTTCCATCGTTAGTGACGGCAGGCGCTCGCCCAGATGCCCATAGCCCCCCCCCACCATTAGGGGTGGTTGTAGTCGCAAACGCTGCATTTTGCCGAAGAGACGAAGCATCGTAAGACATAACCCATCCATGGGTAATTGCACGGTTACCTAACTTGTCCGCCAATCCCCAACTGATAATCACTTGACCATTTACCAGTGCAAGTCCCGGTCGCTGAGTGTTTACCTCAGGATTGAATACGACACCCTTATAGGTGGCCGATATGACGACCGGATTGACTTTATCTATTCCCGTAGAAAGGTCAAGCGCATGAAGTCGCTGTATATAACTAGTCTTATTCAGTGACTTTTCGACAGTTCTGACCACTACATACATGGTCTGCGATACCGCATCAATGACTGGGGTGCTTTGTATCCCCAACAACCCACGATCCCCTTGTCCGCCTTTGGGCACAGGGGTGATTATGACCCCTTGAACTGGCGAAGTTTTAAAGTCACGGACCCACAGGGTTTGATTCGAATCGGCATCGAATGCATAGGCTATGTCATTCTGTGTTGCCACATACAAAACGTTCCGAATCCCCATCGGAGTATTCACATTCGGGACATAAAGTGGCTGCGCATAGATGTCGCCATCGACATCATAGCTGTAGAGAAGACCAAATGTATTAACATTGACATTACTTGTGTTCAGTGTTTTTTCTAGGGAGTTTGCCCCGGTACGATACCAATCGTTGCGGCTCTCAAGCACTTTGGGCAAACTCTTGCCATAAACTTCCATCTCATGAATCCCATAGGCATAAATGGAGCTTCGGCTGATTCCGTACATGCGCACATAACGTCCCGTACCCTGTAAACCAGTCAGGTCTTCTATGCCTCCCATGCTATTCGAATTGGAATAGATGTCCGTCCAAGTTGATGCATCCGGGGAAACTTGAATCTTGTATGCGCTGGCATAAGTGCCATAGTTGGCGTAATCACCACGCCACCGTATCTTGACACGGTTAATTGAGTAACTCGCGCCTAAGTCAACATATATCCACTGAGGGTCTGAGAATGGACTGACCCAGTAGGTGTTGGCCATGCCGTCAAAAGCCGATTTTGGCGAAAATGAACTGGAAAATGTACTAGAGGCTACCGCTGGTTTGTTCAGTGCGAGGTTGCTAGACGAAATATCGGCTAAAAATGCCAAAGAAAAGGTTTGCTTGGCAATGCTGCCGCTATTGCTATCGGCAGAAATCGTAACAGTGTAGTTTGCCGGAGCATTCGGAGCAACTCCGCTGATTAGTCCGGATGTGGGATCGATTTTCAAGCCAGGGGGCAAGCCAGTTGCGCTATAAATAATCAAACCGCCCAATGAATTGCTAGCATTAATCTGTAATGTATACAAAGCGCCCATAATACCATTCTGCGGCCCCGGATTTTGCAAAGAAATTAAACCTCCGCTAGGGAGTGCATTGCCGTATACCTCCATCTCCCAAAGCGAGTAGGCGTATATGGAGCTCCGGCTTATCCCATATAATCGCACATAGCGCGCGTTGCCCTTCAAGCCGCTTAGGCTTTCAGTTCCACCTACCCCCGCTGTTGTAGAATAGATATCCGTCCATGTAGACGCATCGAAGGAAACTTGAATCTTGTAAGCCGTGGCGTAGGTCCGCCACTTCAGATTGACCTGAGTGATAGAGTAATAATTGCCCAAATCGACATAGACCCACTGTGGGTCTGAGAAGGCACTGGCCCAGTATGTCTTGGCATTGCCGTCAAAAATCGTTTGCGGCGAGAATGAACTGGAAAATGAACTGGAGGACACCGCCGGTTTGTTCAATGCAAGGTTGGCTGCAGCAGATGCATCGGTCATTTTTCCCAAGAGTAGAAGCAAAACTGACAGCAACGTAACGAACGCTAACATTGGACTGCCCAATCGGTCAAGTTTAGACAGGATGGGATTTGATGCTTCTAAATTACTTTTCATACAATACCTAAGAAAATTTCATAACAGTCTATACAGAAGGCGAACTGAGTCATTGGGACGATGCAAACCGTTAACAATAACTGCATTTTAATTTAACATATAAGATACGATGGATTCAAGACTGTGAACCATTTCCAATGGTAAACCCAGTGAGTCGCTTGACTTCGTAATTAATTCAAAGAAAAAAACATGCTTGACTGAATGTCATGACTCGGAGCATCAAAGCTAGCTTTGACAGTCCGAAGGAAAGCCAACCTCTTAATTTCTTAGCATCCAACTATAGCCTCAATGACCGAATTTCTCCGCCAACCCTCTCATTACTATAACGATCCATTATCTCGTGTTTGGACCAACTGCGCCGAAGCCGTCGGATTTCGCATCGTGCGGACACCCGACGCCTACGCCTCAACCGATGGCAAAGGCAATCTGTTAATCGCAATTGATGAGATGTTTGACCCCGATGATTCCTTGGCGCAAATGATTTTTCATGAGCTATGCCATGCCTTAGTCGAGGGCGATGACGGGGAGAAAAAAGAGGATTGGGGGATAGGTTATGCAATAGGCAGTAATCCTTGGCGCGAACATGCAGCCTTAAGGTTACAGGCGTATTTGGCAGGGCAGTTTGGATTGCGGGATTTCTTCGCCCCCACCACGGATTTCAGAGTCAGTTTTTGGAATTCCCTGCCGGTCGATCCTTTCCATGCATCGCCTGAGCTTGGCGGACGGCGTGAGCGCAGTTGCGTGGCGGCGCGTCTGGCGGCTTGGCGGGCTTCGTTGCCGCGTTGGACAGAGCCGCTGAAACAGGCATTGGCTGCGAGTGCGGCAATCGCAGCAGCAACGCCACGCATGATCCCATCCGAAGCCTTTTCAACTAACCCGCAAGAAAAGGTCGGGCTTTCGCTTTGGTCAACGGTACGAGAAATACCCACCGCCCATCCTTCCGGCCACTCGCCGGTGGCGGAACATTTTTCCCATTTCAAGTGTGCCGATTGTGCTTGGGGGTTTGTCGAACGGCACAAATTTCGTTGCCGCCATGCCCCTAGTGTCCGTCTGTTGGATGACTCTCCAGCCTGTTGGCGTTATGAGCCAGCCCTAGAACTTGACTGCCAAACCTGCGGGGCTTGTTGCCGTGAGGCTTATCATGCGGTGGAAATCTCCCGTCGTGAACCCGTCAATAAGTTGTACCCGGAATTGGTCGTAATTCAAGAGCCTAGGCGCAAATTGCTGCGTAAGGGCAATCGTTGCGCCGCTTTGTCCGGGGGCGAAAAACCAACCGAGTCGTTTGCCTGTGACATTTATGATGCCCGTCCACGCACCTGCCGCGAGTTTACCCTTGGCAGCGCAAACTGCTTGGATGCACGTCGAAGAGTGGGATTGTCTTTATGATGAAACAGGCCGATTCGGTTGTAAAACCGAGCCGGCCTTTGGATTGAATCTTACTGCGGGGAAGCTTGTGTGTCTGTCGTATTTTTTGACATACTGACGGGAGGGGACAGCACTTGAATTTCGTTGGCTATTTGGTCGTACAATTCACCGGCCCAAGGGGGCAAATATTCGGCATCCGTGTCTAGTGGCAAAACCCGTGGATCGCGTGGGGCAATCACCACTTTGATGTTTTCTATGCCCACCTGTGCGGCAAGTACGAACAATTCTTCAATTGCCTCGTCGCCCATTGCCAAACAGCCTATTGACTTGGCCCTGCCGTGAATGAAAATATCCCCGCCCGGATCGAATCGCCCTTCATCCCTGGCATGGTAAAGGTCGAACTCGTTGGGATAATTGATTTTCATCGACAGGTGAAAATTGCTATTGGGGTTCAGGGTGACGATCCGGTAAACACCTTCCGGGACTTGCCGGTCACCTTGGCGCAATTTCGGGCCGGAAATGCCGCTGGCAGCTTGGATGGGATAATCCCGGATAAATTGAAAGTCGCCATCACCCTTTGCCCAAAGCTCCATCTTCTTTTCTTCTTTTAATGCGATAAAAATCACTTCGTTAGGAGGGTAGGGAACATTGGCCTTTTTAAAATGAGGCTTTAATTTCTTGACTGAATACGCGCCGTAATCATTCAGAACATCTTCGACGGTCCAGCGTCCGGGAAGCTTGGTCATCGGCATGTATTTCAGATTGTCGCGATTTCGGGATTTTTTGGCTATTGGCGGTTTGACAGGATTATCCTGCACGTTGTTTCCCCCGCAGGAGGCCAAGACAACGGCCAATGCCGCCGTCAACAATTTTTTTGTGAACGTTTTCATAATGGTGTGTCGAACTACTTATTCACGGATGAAGCTTCGAACGATGGTTACATATCCCCAAGATCGGAACCTTCGCAGCCTATCCCCCGGCCTAGACTGTCATAATGTTGGCAATCTTGCAAGCGTTTTTCCTGCGAGTGATTATACGCGAACCAAGCGACAAATGCCGCAAAAGACAGCCAGCCAATCAGCTTTAGGTGATTCATGATGGGTTTTCCTCCTGAGGATTTGAAATCAAAGTTTTTAACCGTTGGAATACTGTAGTAAAATAGCATAATGTGCGCCTTGCCATTAGACTGGTCTGTGGGGAAGCGTTCCCCCTTTCCTCAAGCAGGGTCGCCAAGGATGGTTTAAAGTGGCTTTACCAACCCGGCAAATTTAAAACTTATGCCGGAAATTTTTTACCCCAGTTGTGGGCGTGAGGTGAAATTTGAAGACGAATGCATATCAATTGGGTGCGGTTAAGCCGCTCTACCGCTGGATTTTATTGGGGGTTGCGGCTATCGCCATAGGTCTGCCGCTGAATGATTATGTGCATAGGCAAATATTGCCTTTCGGCATAGACATGCCATCCTTGGACGGTAAGGAGATGGTCGATCCTCGAACACCGCTAGAGGTCAAGGCGACTGGCTTCAATGCCAAATTATCCAAGGTTGAATTGCAGGACGAATCAGGCAAGGTGCTGGCCGAAGCCACCGATCAGAACAGTGTGACCCTCACATCGCCTTTGGCTTTTGGCACTCGACATAAACTCACAGCGACTGTGGTGCGGCCTTGGTTTGGTCAAAGCGAGTCCCGTGAAATTGCGTTCACCACGGTGACAGTGCCCAAGTTGGAAGGTTCGAGCCTACGCATGCTCTCGCCCGACTCGACCGTGACCTTAAACTTCGACCAACCCGTCGGTGACATTCAAGCCAAAAGCGACTTGCATATCAAAGCCGATAAGGATGCGAATGGCAAGGCCATCAAACTCACTGCCAGCGACTATGCCCAAGATCACACATACCCTGTGCAGGTCGAATGGCAAACCTCCACCGGCGTGCCACTGCCGCCATTCCAATTGGATGTAACCACTGCCCCGCCCCTCAACTTGGAAACTAATGTCAAGGGCCAAAGCAACTTAGGCTTGGCACTTCCGGTGATTGTGAATTTCAGCGAACCCCTCGCCGAAGGCACAAATGTCAGCCAAAATATCAAACTCAAGACGGATGCTGGCAAGGAGATCACTGGTAAATGGGAACGGCAAGGCAAGAAAGGGTTTAGGTTTACCCCACAACCCGGCTGGCCGGCTTCAAACACCATCGAAGTTAGCGTCAATCAACAAAACCTCAGAAGTGCCAGAGGCGGCACTTTGGAGAACCCAATTGCTGATCGATTCACCACAGGCACTGACCGGAAGATATTTGTCTACTTGGACAGGCAGCGCGTGGAAGCCGTGGAAAATGGCGAGGTGGTTCGTGCCTTTAGAGTTAGCACAGGCAAGCCCAAGACACCGACCGTGACTGGCAATTTTTATATTTATGACCGTTACCGGCATAAAACCATGCGTAGCGATCCGGGTGTGCATCCGGGGCAACGTGGTTACTATCAAGTGGATGATGTGCCTTATACACAGTTCTTCCATAAGGATTACGCCTTCCACGGTGCGTTTTGGCACAATGGATTCGGTCATACGGCCAGCCACGGCTGCGTGAATATGGCAACCAAAGACAAGAATCGTCGCTGGCCGAACTCGCCTGAGGATGCCGGTTGGTTGTTCAAATGGGCATCGCTAGGTGTGCCTGTCACGGTGTATGGCAAGTCCCCCTCATTCCCGAAAGTTGAGGCTGGTAATGGCACAACTGATGAAGGCGAAAAGAAAGCATCGGATAGTTCGCAAAACGGTAATAACCAAACTTCGGTCAACAAGGAAGAAACCAACGCTCGGCTGGACCCAGCGCTGCAAAAGACATCGGCCATTGCCCCCCCAAATCGTCCAGTTCAATGATCGTTGGAACGATTGGTTAATGACTGAGTATTATCTGAGTATTGATAAAGTCACGCCGGAATAAAGATGACCATCCATGTTTTATTAACCGGCGTCCTTCACAAAGACGCTGTATCCCGCACCAGTCAGAACGGCAATCCTTATGCCACTTGCACGGTTCGGGTCGAACAAGAAGGGCAAACCATTTGGGTCAATGTCATTTGCTTTGATGAAGCCGGGCATAATGAACTGATGCGCTTACAGGCTGGCGATGCTTTAAGTTTGCAGGGCAAAGCCACGCCCAAGGTATACATGAAGGATGATGAGGCCCGCCCCAGCCTGCAAGTGACCGCCACTAGCGTATTACCCTTGAAACCAAAATCTTCGCCCAAGCAATCCTACACAAAGCCCGCCCCTAGGCAATACTCAAAATCGCAGGGGACAGATGCCAAGGGTGTCGAGGAAAACCTAGCATCAGAAGGGTTTGACGATCCTCTTCCTTTTTAAAATAAAGGGAATCTCTTCCAACCTGACTTGTAAAGCTCGAACGTGGGATAATGCTGTTTTCCCAAACTAGACTGCATAGCAAGAATGGCTCAATACATCTACACCATGAACCGGGTGGGCAAGGTTGTCCCACCCAAGCGCGAAATTCTTCGCGATATCTCCCTTTCTTTCTTCCCCGGCGCGAAAATTGGCGTGTTGGGGCTTAATGGCTCTGGCAAATCCACGCTGCTACGCATCATGGCCGGGGTGGACAAGGAATTTAACGGCGAGGCTCGCGCCCAATCCGACATCAATATCGGCTTCCTGTCCCAGGAGCCGCAATTGGACCCCAACAAGACCGTCCGTGAAAACGTTGAAGACGCTCTCTCGCACATCAAGGACGCACTGGCCCGACTCGATCAGGTCTATGCCGCCTATGCCGAACCCGATGCCGATTTCGATGCCTTGGCAGCCGAACAGGCCAAGCTAGAATCCATCCTTCAAGCCAGTGATGGACATAACTTGGAGCGCACCTTGGAAATCGCTGCCGATGCCTTGCGTCTGCCGGACTGGGATGCGGATGTGACCAAGCTCTCCGGGGGCGAACGCCGCCGCGTCGCCTTGTGTCGTTTGCTGCTGTCCAGCCCGGACATGCTATTGTTGGACGAACCGACCAACCATTTGGATGCCGAATCGGTGGCATGGCTGGAGCATTTCCTCCACGATTTCCCCGGAACCGTGATTGCCGTCACCCATGATCGCTACTTCCTCGACAACGTGGCGGGTTGGATTCTGGAACTCGACCGTGGCTACGGCATTCCATGGGAAGGCAATTATTCGTCTTGGCTGGAACAAAAGGAAAACCGCCTGGAGATTGAAGAAAAGCAGGAAAGCGCACGGATGAAGGCCATGAAAGCCGAATTGGAATGGGTGCGATCCAACCCGAAAGGCCGACACGCCAAATCCAAGGCGCGTTTGGCCCGCTTCGATGAATTGTCTTCGCAAGAAAACCAAAAGCGTAACGAAACCAAGGAAATCTACATCCCCCCCGGCCCGCGCTTGGGCAATGTGGTCGTGGAAGCGGACGGCATTCGCAAAGGCTTTGGCGACAGGTTGTTGATCGACGACTTGAGCTTCAAACTGCCGCCGGGCGGCATCGTCGGCATCATCGGCCCGAATGGCGCGGGTAAGACGACCCTGTTCCGCATGATGGCGGGGGTTGAAAAGCCCGATGCCGGCACGATACGCATGGGCGAGACCGTGCAAATTTCCCATGTCGATCAGAGCCGCGACAGCTTGGACGACAGCAAAACCGTGTGGGAGGAAATCTCTGATGGACTCGATCTCATCACGGTTGGCACTTACACGACCCCATCACGCGCCTATTGCGGACGCTTCAACTTCAAAGGCCAAGACCAGCAAAAGCGCATTGGCGACCTGTCCGGCGGTGAACGCAACCGCGTCCATCTTGCCAAACTGTTGAAGAGCGGCGGCAACGTCTTGCTGCTGGACGAACCGACCAACGATCTCGACGTGGAAACCCTACGCGCCTTGGAAGAAGCCTTGCTAGACTTCCCCGGTTGCGCCGTGGTCATCTCGCATGACCGTTGGTTCCTAGACCGCATTGCCACCCACATGCTGGCTTTTGAGGGCGATAGTAAAGTGGTTTGGTTTGAAGGCAACTATGCCGATTACGAAGCCGACCGCCACCGTCGCCTAGGCACGGATGCGGACCAGCCGCATAGGCTTAAGTATAAGAAGTTACAAGGTTAAATCGACAGGGCGGCTTTTTAGTCCGCCCTTTCTCTTACATGCCCCAGTGAGAAAAACTCATGTCCGAACAACCTGAAGCGCTTGATCTTCCCGTAACACAGCTTGATTTCGATGCTCGCAACCCACGTTTCATGGATACGTTTGGTAATACAGCACAGCCTGATACCCATGCCATCGAACGTATGCTGGATGAGGAGAATATACATGAGCTAGTGGGTTCGATTGGTCAACGAGGATATTTTCCTGGCGAACCTTTACTAGTGACACCTAACCCTAAAAGCTCAGGACGGTATATCGTAGTAGAGGGAAATCGTAGGTTAGCGGCCTTGCGTTTACTTAATGGATTGATAGAAAAGGATAATTTATCCGCATCCTTAATCCGAGTTATCGAACAAGCAGAAATACGTCCAAGTTATGTTTCATGTTTATCATTTCCAAAACGCAATGCCATCCTTCGTTATCTTGGATTCCGCCATATATCTGGACCGCGTCGATGGGAACCATTATCAAAAGCCCGTTATCTATCGGAATTAATTTCCACATTTTATCAAAATTTAAAACTTGAAGAACAACTCCGTGTAGTAGCAAAAGATATAGGAAGCCGTAAAGATTATGCAGCACAATTATTGACAGCGCTTAAGCTCTATGATTTATCAAAAAATAGAAACTATTTTGGCTTGCAACGTTTATCAGAACATGATATTAGTTTTTCTTTAATTACCACAGCTTTATCATATAGGGATATTATTGATTTTCTTGGTTTAGAAAGTAGGGAAGACTGTATTGCGCAGAATCTCAGAGAGGACAATTTAAAAGAATTATTTGCTTGGATGTTTGCTCAAGATCAGCAAGGTGAAACTATTTTAGGCGAATCACGCAACTTGAGACTACTTGCTGCAGTAGTTTCTTCAGATATTGCCTTAGCTGAATTGCGTAAGACAGGAGATCTTGATCGAGCCTATGTTTTTACTAGCGGTCCTGCCGAAGCTTTAACGCAATTATTGGATAATGCAGCTACACAATTAACAGAAAGCAGCGAAATGGTAATTGGTGATGTCACACCAGATGACTCACACTTAGCTCAAATTGATCGAATCCTAAAAATTGCAGATAACCTTCAATTACTCATACAACGAGGTATACAGCAACGGAAACGGAGGGAGTTTTAGGCCCATGACTGAAATTTTGCGTGGTCTAGACATTAAGCCTAGATATTCTTATCCATTTTTATGGGCAGACTATGTAGAATTGCTAACTCTCTGTGGAGAGTCAAGCTATTTTAGTCGAAGCAATTTGGAAGAGTTACAGCAGGAAGGCGGTGAATTACAAATTGATGATGAAGATGGAGCCAATTTATCTTCGGCTATGCAGGACGATATCATTGCTAATCAATGGGATGAAATTAAAGTTAAGTTATTACAACGTCAGTCTACAGTAACGGCATGGCCTTTTCAATTCAAGGGTAACAGTTTACAAAGTGCTTTCGATATCCACAATTCTGCACATCGTCTTTACATGGTATTGCTACTTGCTTCTTCATTAAGGCTTTGCCCAAAATCTAGGGTTAACGAAGTTTCAGCAGCTTTGGAAGAAGTGGCTTATCTGTTATTCAAATATATGCTACCCAAAGGTTGGAGTGTAAAGCCTTTTGGCGCGCATCAAAAAATTGCAGAGGGGTATACGGGGCCTTTACGTAGTAAACTTGAAAAATTGGCTGTAGATATTCATGGCACTCTGATGAAACAGGTAGACGATTATGATTCCCGTGATACTGGTGATGGAGGAATCGACGTAGTAGCTTGGGATAGCTTTGGCGATGACCGAGGTAATATCCCGGTTATCTTCGCCCAATGTGGATGCTCGCCGAGAGATTGGGAAAACAAACAACTATCGGTTACACCAGCCGCCATAGAATCCCATATTGCAACCCAACATCCTGGCGCTGCCTATTACATCACACCTCATGACCTTTCCGCCTCGAATCAAAAATGGGAAAGAGCATCACATATAGCAAAGGTGGTTGTTTTGGATAGGCATAGGTTGATGCACCTAGCTGAGCGCCACTCAGTGTTGCCAAATCTTCCAACTTGGAAATTTGTTGATGAGGCGATAAACCTTGGCTATCAGCTTTCTAGTTAACAGTCCCTACTTTTTGAAGCCTCGAACAACTGGTTACGTTCATAGTTCGACATGCTCAATACGAATGCTACCCCCTGATTAGCTAAACATCGTTTGCACTGAGATAATTAAGCCACGCTTCGCACGGCATGGCGTTGCCAAGAAACAGCTATTAATGGCGTTGTTTGATGGCCTTAAGTCAACTTGCAAATCATTGTTCTAATTACCATAAAATAGCTATTTATTAATCCGCGTCAAGGCTCTGGCAAACTCCAAATAAAGCGTGTTGATTTTTCTATCAGCTTTGCGAACCCCACCTTGACTAAAGCCTTGGCATGGGTAGCAACCCACCAACAACTCGGTGCTAGGAAAAGCATCAATCGCTGCAATATTTCCCAAGCGATAATCAGTCTCTGCGTGATTGGTAAGATACACATCGCGGGCATAGGGCAGAATGTCACTGGCCATCAGCACATCGAAACCGGCATTGATAATGCCCGCATCAGAGCCGCCGCAGCCAGAAAAAAGTGAAACAGCAGTGGGCATAGTCAGTCATTGAGTAGTTTGTGTCGATTATTCGCCAAATTTATGGTTTGGCTCGACTCTTGGCTGAACACAACAAACACCTTGCAAAAAAAATTTTATTTAGTGAATTTCTTTTCCCTTCCTTAACAATATGGAATTTGGTGTTGATAATGGCCCAAACAAACCATTTCCACTTCTCATAATCTGGGTATTTTGCTAAAATCAGCGAAAATGCTTGGTGATATAGGAGCAGAAACCTCTTGAAACCCAATAACGCACTCACTTATGTCCGGCAATTATGTTGCCTTGGTTTGGGAAAGGAGGCCGTCATCCCAGAATTATTGCGCTCGGTAAAGGCGGTGATACCTTCAGACAGCAATGTATTCATAGGATTGGATGAAAACCAATTCCCGGCTTATGCCATTCCCGAATATTTTGTACCCGAAGCCTTGGAAGTTTATACGACAGAAACCGAGAGGTTGCACAGCCCGGAACTGATGCTCAGGATATTCAACTGGTTTGATCGGTGTCACCATCGAACATCAAGAACCTATGGCGCTTTTTGTCATGCGGCAACTCAAAGACTTTCCACTCTCCGCAACCCAAAGGGACGTGAGCCTAATGCTCGCCCAAAAGCATAGCCACACTGGCATTTCCGAGCGTTTGCATATCAAGCTGACCACCGTAAAAGACCATGTCAGGAAAATTTACGATAAACTAAATATCCATACCCGCGAAGAACTCATAGCAAGCTTAGGATTGGAGCGTCACAGCTTGCTTTGACGCTCCCTTCATACTAAAAAATAAGCGACTTCCACATTCGTGTGAAAACTAGTGAATATTCACCATAAACCGCCCTCCCTAGGGAGGGCGAAAATCCAAAGAAATTCCCTCATAATATACGCCAAAGAGAAAGCTTAAAGATTTCTCTTGATAGACAGGCCAACAGCCTGAGCATCGCAGGAAACAGCCCTTACGCCATGGGACTCAAGTTTCTGCTTCATTTAACTGACTGGGGAGTTACAACAATGACCAAGCATTTTTTCCATACAATATTAATAGGGGCCTGTCTTGCGATTTTCGCTGTACAGCCTTCAATAGCCGATCCCAAACCGGAACGTGCCTTGGGTGATTCTAAAGTGATCGCCAGCGTCCCAGCACCCGGTTTTCCCGAAGGCATTGCAGTCAGTAAGGGGCTGATGTACACCTCGGGACCGGCGGCTTTTGTGCCAAACACGGGCGCACCGAAAATTTTTGCTTTCGATTTGAAGTCGGGGCAGTTGGTTAAGACTATTACCGTATTAAACCAAGCCCCGCCCTTTCAGACGCTTTCCTGCTTGGTTGTCGACAAGGACGATAATTTATATGTCGTTGGCTTGAACAACATCATCAAAATCAATCAAAAAACGGGCAGTCAGAGCGTTTATGCCGCACCGTTTTACCCGTCCTTCAACTCGGCCTATAATGATCCTAACAACCCACGCCCCCCTTATTTGCTGAACGATTTAGCATTTGACGAGGAAGGAAACCTATATATCACCGATTCCTTCCAAGCCACCATTTGGCGGGTTCCTCCCGGCGGTGGCGCACCCGAAGTCTGGTTCCAAGACGCTAGGCTGGACGGCATTTACGGTGTGAACGGTGTCCGCGTCAATCCAAAGAACAAAAGGCTTTATGTTTCGGTTACTTGGGACGGTTTGAACAATGGCTATATCTATAGCCTGCCAATCCATGAAGATGGCATCAAGCCCACTGCATTTGATTTGAGATTGGAGCATACCTATCAGACTTCACCCTCGGGACTATTTGGCATACAAGGGCCGGATGGCATTGCTTTTGGCAAATCCGGCAAGCTCTACGTCGCCTTGGCCGGTTCCAGCCAGATTTCTGTACTGAAACAGAATGCACAAGGGCTGTATGACGTAGAAGTAGTGAATTATGCCGGCCCTGCCGCTCAGCCGGGTGATTTATATAATCCCTTACCGTGGGCCAACCCTGCCAACATCGCGTTCAATGACAAAGCCGGTACGTTGTTGGTCACCAACCACGCCAGTTTGGTCAATCCCACCGATCCCGCTTTGTTCAAAGTATTCGATGTGTATGTGAATGACAAGGCGGGGAAGTTGTTTAATGGGGATGATTAGGCCGTGTCTTGGGTCAAATAGGCTGAAATAACGCCTTGCCCTAAAGGGGGAAGCTTGGGAGGGGGTGATTAAAAAGACGGGATGCCACTTTTTAACTCGCCCCTTCCCTAATCCTCACCGCCATTAAGTTAAGCATTTTGAACATGTGAATAGGATTGAATCTATCTCACGCCCTCGCACACGCCCAAACATCAATCCGCTTCACGCCTGATTTTCGCAAGACTTTCGCCAATTCATTGACCGTTGCGCCAGTGGTGACTACATCATCCAATATTGCCACATGTTGATAAGTAATGGGCTTGACGATGGCGAAGGCTTTTCTCATATTGCGCCTACGCTGCAAGGCGTTCAGTTCCGTCTGGGCTTGGGTGGCATGGGTGCGGATGCAATGCTGATAATCCAAGGGTAAATCCAATCGTTTGGAGAGGATGCGAGCAATTTCCAACGCTTGATTATAACCGCGTTCACGGTAGCGTTTAGGATGCAGCGGCACGGGAATGATGATGTCAGGTTTTTCTTCGAGCTTGATTAGCTTGTCGGCGAGCATATCGCCCAACAATCTTGCACAGGGGTAACGGGCATGGAATTTGAGTGCATGGATCAAATGTCGAACTGGCTCTTCAAACCTGAAAATTGCAATGCTACGGTCGAAGGTCGGCGGGTGTTTCAGGCAATTGCCACAGGGCGTTTCTGTTTCAATTTGAAGCGGCAGGCCGCATTGTGGGCAGGCAATCAAATTGTAGGGCAAGGATTGTGCGCAAGCCAAACAAAGGTCACGCCCCTTGTCGCCAGCATCGCCACATAGAATACAGGTAGGCGGAAACAGCCAATCCTGTATAATGCTTGTCCAGTTGTTCATAATATGAGTGTTTTGAAGTTGACAAGCGCTTGGCGGTGCTAATGGTTGGAGCATCAAAGCTTGCTTTGATTTTCAGTTTTTAAGTCAAATCAAGCTACTTTCACTCCGTTATGTCAAGCGATGAGTCAGAGTCTCATGCAGTTTTCATTTCGTATCAATCCGGTTACGCCAAAATTTTACTGAAGAAATAAAACCTATGTTAACAGAATCAAGCCCCAGCGTGGGCGGAAAGAATTATTGCATCGATGGAATTCGCCATGATTGGCAACTGGCGGAGGTGCGGGCACTTTTTAATCTGCCGTTCAACGATTTGCTCTACCAAGCCCAAACCGTTCACCGAGAACATTTCGACCCTAACGAAGTGCAGATCAGCAGTTTGTTGAGCATCAAAACCGGGGCGTGTTCTGAGGATTGCGCTTACTGCCCACAAAGCGCCCATTATCAAACTGGCTTGGGTCGGGAGGATTTAATCCCGGTGAATGAAGTGCTGAAAGCAGCAAGACAAGCCCAAGACCAAGGCGCTTCGCGTTTTTGCATGGGTGCAGCATGGCGTAGCCCGACGGATCAAGATGTCGAGAGGGTGGTCACGATGATTGAAGGGGTTCGTTCCCTAGGGATGGAAACCTGCGTGACTTTGGGAATGTTGACTGACCAGCAGACTCATCGCTTAAAACAAGCGGGCTTGGATTATTACAACCATAACCTAGACACCTCTGAAGAGTTTTATTCGGAAATCATCACCACTCGAACCTATCAAGACAGGCTGGACACCTTGCGTAGGGTTCGCGAGGCGGGGATAAATGTCTGTTGTGGTGGCATCATCGGCATGGGCGAGAGCGACGCTGACCGTGCCAATTTATTGATAGAACTCGCCAACTTACCCCAACACCCGGAAAGTGTGCCGATCAATCTGTTAGTTCGGGTGGAAGGCACACCCTTGGCCGATGCCAGTTTGCTTGATCCGTTGACGTTTGTCCGCACCATCGCAGTGGCTCGTATTTTGATGCCAAAATCCAGAGTCCGCCTGTCTGCCGGTCGCAATGAAATGAGCGACGAATTGCAAGCCTTGTGTTTCTTGGCAGGGGCCAATTCGATTTTCTACGGCATTAAACTGCTGACGACTGACAACCCCTTGGCCGATAGCGACCGCCAGCTTTTTCAACGCTTGGGTTTGCGCATGGGCGGGGCATCTGAGGACCATCATCACGCATGATCCTGGATAATTTAAAAAGCCTGTTGGATGGCTTTAAAGCTCAAGGGCTTTATCGTCGTCGTTTGGTTGTGGAAAAAACCTCTGGTATGGCGGCTTTTTCAGATGGTCGTCCCGTGGTGAATTTCTGCTCCAACGATTACTTGGGGTTGTCAGCCCACCCTAAAGTGGTGCAAGCCTTTTTGCATGGTGCGGAAATTTACGGCGTAGGCAGCGGGGCCTCTCATTTAGTCACGGGTCATAGTCCCGCCCATCATGCTTTGGAAGAGGAGTTGGCCGAATTCTGCGGTCGCCAACGGGCCTTATTGTTTTCCACCGGTTACATGGCGAATCTTGGCGTGATCGCGTCGTTTTTAGGGCGTGGAGATTGGGTGTTGGCGGATCGATTAAACCATGCATCCTTGGTGGATGGGGTTTTGTTGTCCAATGCCCAAATGAAGCGTTATCACCATGCCGATGTGGCGGAACTTAAGACATTATTGAACCGCTGCCCTCCGAAAGGAAAAATGATTATCACCGACGGGGTGTTTAGCATGGATGGCGACTTGGCCCCGTTACCGGAGTTGGTCAAGCTCGCGGAGAAAGCCAAGGCATGGCTCATGGTGGACGATGCCCATGGGTTTGGGGTAGTGGGTGCTACCGGGCGCGGTGTCGTGGAACATTTTGGCTTGGGAGTTGCTCAGGTTCCTCTGCTGGTGGGAACCTTGGGCAAGGCGTTTGGCACGTTTGGCGCATTTGTCGCAGGGGATTACGATGTGATTGAATACCTGATTCATCGCTGCCGACCCTATATTTACACGACAGCCTTACCACCCGCGATTGCCGAAGCGACCCGTGCCAGCTTGCGCTTGGTGATAGAGGAAACCTGGCGGCGGGATAAACTGCGTACCCTGATTGAACGATTCCGTTCCGGTGCGACGCAGCTTGGGCTAAAGTTGCTGCCTTCAACCACGCCGATTCAACCCATTATGATTGGCGATAATTATAGGGTGACACAAGCCAGCCAACGACTGCAAGAGTTAGGTTTTTTAGTCGCCGCCATTCGTCCGCCAACCGTGCCGGAAGGGACCGCCCGTTTGCGGGTAACGCTTTCCGCCATTCATGAAGAACAGGATGTGGATCGGTTGTTGGAGGGGTTGGGGAGTTTGGATTTATAGCGGTTTCATGGAAAAGTAAGATAATTATGGATTCCGAATATCCAGTTTTCCTCGGAATACAAAAAGTATGGAGAAGCCCGTCATTTCGGCATGGATGCCGAAATCCAGCGTCCATGGAAGGCAATCTAAGGAGTAGGGTTGAACTTCAATCAAGCTTGCTGAAACTTCAAGTTACCATCCTTGGCCTGGATTTCGGCATCCATGCCGAAATGACGTGTTTCCAGCTTTTGTTTCTAACGACGATAGCTGGCGCTTGAGAATCAGTCCAAATTATATTATTAGGAGGAACTATGAAAAAAGTAATATGCCTTATCTTAAGCTTAGTCGTTTGTAGTAGTGTGTTTGCTTCTGATATAGACATGATTACGCAGAATGTTAAGTCAGTTTGTGAATCACCCTCACAAGCCGGAAAATATTGGAATGTCACCACGACAGGTAAAGCTGATGCTAAGGGTAGTATTCGCTTGGCAAGTATTGGGGTGAATGGCGAGGCCACTTTTACCAAAGGCGAGTGGGAAGGTGTGCAGCAAGTTTTAAAAACACAGCAAAGTGCGGATAATGCCAATTATCGGGATTGTGCCGTTAAGCTCACGCCTTTATTTTTAGAGAAATTTGCAGCGCCTACGTCTCCGGCTAAAGCGACTGAAACAAAACACGCTAAGCCTAAGCAGCGATCCGCCCGAAACAAAACTGCCGCAAGCAAATCTTCCTCTGCAAAGGCCAATGCAGTACACCAAGAAACCCATGGCGATAAAAGCCCCGCAATTAATTCCAATGGCGATGTGAACCTCGAGATTAAATAAGCATGATGAACAGCAATAAAACCATAAGTTGTATCGTCTTGTGCTTATTGCCTATGGCTTATGTCAATGCCGACAGTCAAAAGACCACTGGCAATCAATCTCCTACGATTAAGGCAGGAGGAAATGTCGCTATTAATTACGGCATTTCTAAGGAAGAAGTCGATAAAATCGTCGCGGTTTATGCCAAGCAGCACGAACTCGACACCGAGCAGATTAAAGCCTTGACGAAAGCCATCACCGATTTAAGCCAAGGCAAAGGCGTTTCAGGGACAGCCTCACAGATTAAAGAGGCCATTGATGCGTTAAAACAAGGGCAAGTTACGCAAGCCAAAGCCTTGTTTATCCAAGAAACACAACGAGTGGAACTGGCGGCAAAACAAGGCGCGGAAGCCTACCGCAACCTCGGCGCATTGGCCTATCTGGACAATACCCAAGAAGCCTTGCAAGCCTATCGCCGGGCCACGCAACTAGACCCCGGCAATGCCGAAGGCTGGAATCAGTTAGGGGGGTTATTACTCCGTGTCGGCGAGCTTGATGCAGCCGTTGCCGCGTTCAACACCGTATTGGCCTTGGGCGAACGGCACAGCGACAAAGAAGCAATTGCCGCCGCTTATAATAATTTAGGGATTGTCTATCAAACGCGCGGCGAACTGGACCAAGCCATCGAGTTTCATCAAAAAGCCTTGAAGCTGAATGAAGCTTTAGGCAGTAAGGAAGGCATGGCGACCACTTACTGCAATTTAGGGATAGTCTATCGCATACGCGGCGACTTAGACCGAGCCATCGAATTTCAGCAACAAGCCTTGAAGCTGAATGAAGCATTAGGCAGCAAAAACGGCATTGCGCATCAATACGGCAATTTAGGGACTGTCTATGAAACGCGCGGCGACTTGGGATTAGCCATCGAGTATTATCAAAAAGCCTTGAAGCTGGATGAAGCCTTAGGCCGCAAAGAAGGCATGGCTGCTGCTTACGGCAGTTTAGGGAATGTCTATCGCATACGCGGCGACTCGGGACTAGCCATTGAGTTTTATCAAAAAGCCTTGAAGTTGAATGAAGCCTTAGGCCGCAAGGAAGGCATAGCGCAAGTTTACGGCAATTTAGGGATTGTTTATAAAACGCAAGGCGACCTAGACAAAGCCATTGAGTTTTATCAAAAAGCCTTGAAGCTAGAAGAAGACTTGGGCAGCAAGGAAGGCATTGCGGCGGATTACGCCAATTTAGGGAAAGTCTATCAGCTAAAAGGCAATAATACCGAGGCAAAACGCTATTATCAAATGAGCATCAATTTGTTTAAACAAATCGGCAGCCCGACCGAAAAAAAGGTGCAAGCTTGGTTAGATGCTTTGCAATAGCATTATTGCAGTCAGTATCCCGTCGAAATGGGAAAAGCGCGGTAGTGTGCGGTTTGTTTCCCACCAAACCGACCGATACTTCTTCAGATGCTGTAATTTATCGCGTTGTATTATCAATATCAGCCAAATTTTTATTCTTTTACGTTGCGTCGTTGCGTGATACCTTCTTTTGGGGCTCCCGGAATGCGGCATGGTTGTTCCTCTAGGCGAAGCTTTTCTTTCCTCACGCAACGGCACAACGACGCAACGTTAAGAGCAGAGTGTTTTCTTGTTCTAATGTTTTTATTGCTGACTGGAATCTAGCGGTCATTGGTAAAAAGCCGTTTCCGAATAAAAGCCTAGACCAATGAGAATTATAGATATAAACCCACAACCCAATTGGATACTATCCATCGTTGCCGATGATGGTCGGAAAGGTAAATTTGATGTGAATCCTTATTTGCAATTTGAAGCCTTTGAAGAACTTCGGGACATCAAAGAATTTATGAAAGTGGTCAATGGCGGTTATTTTGTCGAATGGGATTGTGGTGCGGATTTGTCAGCGGACACTATAGAAGCTAATTTGGAAGTGGCGTAAGACATAATAAATAAAAGCAGATATTAAGGCATGTCCAGCTTGCTGTTAGTCACATTGCCGCCTTTTGTGGGGAGAGAATCAAGGATACATCAGGCAGCGACATCGGGGTTTATTTTCTTGCCGTCGCGGGCGTTGGCGAAGGCTATTTCGGTGATTGTCACCAACCGTTCCGGCGTGTAGGTCACACCTTCCCCTCGGTCAATCTGGTCGTCACCGACTTGCACGGCAGCGCGGAGAGTGGCTAACTTCTCGTCCGCTTCCCGCATACGGCGGATGGCATCGCAGACCACTTCGGTCGCATTGTTATAAGACCCTGTGCTGACCTTGCTTTGTAGGTACTGCTCCATTTTTTGGGATAGATTGATATGCATGGCTAACCTCACACTATAGACATAGGAACTGATCTATAACATATAGGCAAAGGGATGTTGTGACAAGGATTTTATTAGCCAAGTAGGCCGGAATAAGCCCGTTTACGGGCGTTTCAGGCATTTTCCCAGCCCAAAGATTGCCATCCTTGGACGCTGGATTTCGGCATCCCTGCCGAAATGACGAGATTGAGTGTTTTTTGTATAGCTCACTATACCCAAGTTGCTGTTTTATTTACAGAGTTTTCATCTTACTAAATGAAATAATAAAGGATACTATACTAACCCAATGAGTAATCGAAAAACCTTGAAATTCTACAAATCAAAATACCGAATATTAGATGCTGAAAACTCTGGTTGAAAACTCTGGTAATAGCACAATATGACTAGAAAACAAGGAATAATCCATTCCGAATCCTTCGGCTCTGGCCCTGATGTGGTCTTGGTCCACGGTTGGGGTATGCACTCGGGGGTATGGCGCGGTTTTGCCCAAAAACTTGCCCATGAATTCCGCGTTACCTTGATTGATCTGCCGGGTCATGGTCGTAGCGGGATGATTGATGACTATGACTTGAACGGGGTAGGGCTGGCATTAATGGAACAAGCACCCGCCAAAGCGCATTGGTTGGGTTGGTCTTTGGGTTCCATGTGTGCCTTATCTCTGGCGAGTCGTTTCTCCGAACGAATGGCAAGCCTGACGATGATGGCGGGTAATGCCCGGTTTGCCCAAGGCGATGATTGGCCTTGCGCGATGGATTTGCAACTTATGTCACGCTTCGCCAATGATTTGATTACCGATTACCACAAGACCCTGATGCAATTCATAGGCTTGCAAACTTGGGGCTTGGATCATGCCCGCGAAGTGTTAAGAGATTTGAAAGCGCATGTCGCCGAATGCGACGAACCGGAAGAAGCTGCTCTAAGGGCCGGTTTGGATATATTACGGACTGAGGATTTGCGCAGTTTGCTGCCGAACTTGCCGGTTTCCTTGCTACTGCTGTTGGGCAGCAAGGATCGTTTGGCTCCTCCCGCATCCGGACTAGCCATGCAAGCGCTATCGGGCAGGGCGGAGTTGCACGTCTTGGAGGGAGCCGCTCATACGCCATTCCTGTCCCATGGCAGTGAATGTGTCGAGCTACTCACCGATTTTTGGCAACGCAATAATGGCGGTTCTAATAATGGATAATCACGCCGTGCTGGCTGAGTCCTGCAACGCAAATTTTGACCTGACTAGCTCGTCCGGTTCGCGCCATGATGTGGATGGCTGGGCAATCCCAGACAAAACTTGGGTTGGTAAATCGTTCAGTCGCTCAGCCTCGGACTATGATAGTGTTGCCAGTTTGCAGCGGCACGTTGGCGAGGGCTTGTTGAAGTGCTTGCCGGGAGATGGGTTTGCGCCGCGAACCATATTGGATCTCGGTGCCGGCACGGGGTATTGCACCGCTCAACTCGCCCAGCGTTTCCCTGATTCCAGTTTGATTGCATTGGACATCGCCATGGGTATGTTAAAGGCTTTAGGCCAGCGGCATGATTTTCATAAACAGCCTCAGCGTGTCTGTGCTGACATTGAACGCTTGCCCTTGAAAGCGAATACTGTGGATTTGGTTTTTTCCAATTTGGCTTTGCAATGGTGTCCTAATTTGTCAGCCGTATTAGCGGAGTTCAAGCGGGTGTTGCGTCCGGGCGGTTTGATACTGTTCAGCACTTTTGGTGAAGCCACCTTATCTGAGTTGCGAAATGCTTGGGCAAAGGCTGATGACCGGCACACCCATGTCAACGCTTTCGTTTCCACGGTCATGCTGGAATCGGCTTTGCATAAAGCCAATTTTTCGGATATTTCCGTGCAAAACGAGCAGATTGTTTACCATTACGCCAGTGTTGATGCCATTTTACGCGAGTTGAAGCTGTTGGGGGCGCACAATGTCACGATGAACCGTCCACGCCAATTGACCGGCAAGGGGACGTTTCGCAAGATGCTGGAAGCTTATTCCGCATCAATGCAGCCGGGGCAAGTCCAAGCCAGTTTTGAAATCATCTTTGCCATGGCTTATCAAGCCCCTGTCTAAACCTAAGAGAAACATTGATTATGGCTGGATTTTTCATCACAGGCACGGATACCGGGATTGGCAAGACATGGGTGACTTTGGCTTTGATGAGGTTCTTGCAAGCAAAAGGCTTGTCTGTCATCGGCATGAAGCCAGTGGCTTCTGGATGTTTTCGTGATAATGGCGAATTATGCAATGAAGATGCCATGTTGCTGATGAAAAATGCTTCACTATCGGTCGATTATGAGAAACTGAATATTTACGCATTTGAGCAACCCGTTTCACCTCACATTGCTGCACTAGCCGACGGAAAAATTGTCAATATCCCGACAATTGTTGAAAAATGTCGGCTTTTGGAGGGTTTGGCCGATTGTGTTTTGGTCGAAGGCGTTGGCGGTTGGGAGGTTCCCCTAAACGCCAAGGAAAGGGTTTCCCACCTCGCTTGCGCTTTGAAATTACCCGTCATTATGGTGGTCGGCATGCGGCTAGGATGCTTGAATCATGCCTTCTTGACCCATGATGCGATGATTCGGTCAGGTGTTTCGTGCCATGGATGGATTGCCAATGGTATAGATCCAGATTTCCTCTGCCTTGAGGAGAACCTACAAACTTTGAAGTCTGGTCTATCATTTCCTTGCCTAGGTGTCATTCCGCATTGCACCAATTTGGACGGATTGGGAGCCGTCAACAGGGATGAAAAGGATTTTTTTCAGGGTATTTCACTAAGAAATCTTGCTTAGATTGCCCGTATAAGTTAAATTTCCTCATCCCAATAAGGTTCAGATCATTTGCAGCGGAAATGCAACTAGCTTCCTAGAGCATTCCGGCGGTGAATTTTGCGCCTAAGTTTAAGTGGCTTGTGCTGAAAAGAGGGTGTTGTGGCATCTTTAAGATGGGGGGTAACATCATGGTTGAGTCTGAGCATGATGCAGAAACAGGCGAAAATACCATCGTATTGAGGCCCAACGGCTCGCTGAGCCGAAAGCAAGCATGGGCATTGCTGGCATTTTGTGGCTTGCTGATGGGAATGATCGGATTTTTTTCATTTCTGTTAGGGGCTTGGCTGGTATTGCCATTTTCGGGCCTGGAGTGGTTGCTATTGGCTTATTGCTTGCATTTGAGCCTTAGGCAAAGCCAGTTACGTGAAGTCATCACGATAACTGATGCGATGGTGCGAATTGAAAAGGGACGCGACCGTCCAGAACAAACTTATAAGTTTCAGCGAGCTTGGGTTATGATCGATTGGATGCAGTCCCCCATTCGTGGACGACCTAGCCGATTGGCTCTAAAATTGCATGGAAAAGAAGTAGAAATTGGCCGCTTCCTAGTGGAGTCCGAGCGGCAGGCTTTGGCTAGGGAGCTAAAAGTCCTATTGCATTGAGGACCATTGGATAATTAAAAGATTTTTTTAAAGTACTTGAAGAGAGGGCTCCGTGAAGAAAACATTACAACTGCTGACCAGTTTATGGTCGGTGATTTGGGGGGTGGCCTATGCCGAAACAGGTAGCGGCACGGGCGTGGGTTGGGGTGCGCTGAACTTACCGGCAGGTGCCACTCCACTCAGCCATGATATTCATGATTTACACATGACAATCCTATGGATCTGCGTTGCCATCGGTGTCATAGTTTATGGCATCCTGGTTTATTCTTTGATTCATCACAGAAAATCCAAGGGTGTGGAACCTGCCAAGTTCCATGAAAACACTAAATTGGAAATTCTTTGGACCATCATCCCGTTTTTGATTTTGATCGCAATGGCTATTCCCGCCACCAAGGTCATGATTAAAGTGTATGACACCGACAAATCCGATATGACCATTAAGGTCACGGGTTATCAATGGAAGTGGCGATATGAGTACCTGACAGATGGTTTAGGCAAAGGCATTGATTTTTTCAGTTCGCTGGATGCCAAGAGCAACGAGGCTCGCCAACTCGGTTCCAAAATCGACCCGACTACCGTTGAGCATTATTTGCTGAACGTGGACAATCCCTTAGTCATCCCGGCTAACAAGAAAATTCGCATCTTGCTGACAGCAGCCGATGTGTTGCATGCTTGGTGGGTGCCAGAATTCGGCTGGAAGAAAGATGCCATCCCTGGCTTCGTTACTGACGGTTGGATCAAGGTCGAGACCCCTGGCATTTATCGCGGTCAATGTGCCGAATTGTGCGGACGGGATCACGGATTCATGCCGATTGTTGTAGTGGTGAAGCCGGAGGCTGAATACAAGCAATGGGTGGCTGAGCAATTGAGCAAGAAGGAAGCGAATAAAGTGGATTTGAGCAAGACCTTGACATTGGATGAGTTGAACGCCAAAGGCAAAGAAGTCTATGCAGCCAACTGCGCGGCTTGCCACATGCCTGAAGGTGAAGGCATGGCAGGGACGTTCCCAGCGATCAAGGGTAGCAAAGTGGCTTTAGGACCCATCGCTGACCATGTCAAACTGGTGTTGCACGGCAAAGCGGCCATGCCAGCATTCAAAGACCAATTGAATGATTTGGAAACCGCCGCCGTGGTGACTTACCAACGAAACGGATTCGGCAACAACAAGGGCAATTCGGTTCAACCCGCCGACATCCAAGCGTACAAATAATCTTCGAGCATTTGAGGTAAATGACAATGTCAGTAGCAACTCATGACGATGCCCACGCCCATGATCATCACGATCATGGCCCCGCCAAGGGGTTTATGCGGTGGGTGACGACTACCAACCATAAAGATATCGGTACGCTTTACCTGATTACCGGTCTTATCATGTTCTTTGTCGGCGGCGCGATGGCGCTGGTCATCCGTGCAGAACTTTTTGAACCGGGCCTGCAATATGTAGACCCGCATTTCTTTAACCAAATGACCACGCTACATGCGTTGATCATGGTATTCGGCGCGGTGATGCCGGCCTTTGCCGGTTTGGCGAACTGGATGATCCCGATGATGATCGGCGCTCCAGACATGGCTCTGCCTCGCATGAACAACTGGAGCTTCTGGTTACTCCCGTTCTCCTTTGTGATGCTGGCCAGCACATTGTTCATGGACGGCGGTGCGGCGGCGGCAGGTTGGACGCTTTACCCGCCATTAGTGTTGCAAACCGGCAATGCGCTGCCATTCACCGTGTTCACGGTGCATTTGCTGGGGATGTCCTCCATCATGGCGGCGATCAACATCATCGTCACCGTGTTTAATATGCGCGCTCCCGGCATGACCATGATGAAGCTGCCGCTGTTTGTATGGACATGGGTGATTACGGCATTCTTGCTGATCGCAGTCATGCCCGTGTTCGCCGGTGCTGTGACTATGCTGTTGACCGATAAGTTTTTCGGCACTAGCTTCTTCAATGCGGCAGGTGGCGGTGACCCGGTGTTGTATCAGCATTTGTTCTGGTTCTTTGGTCACCCGGAAGTTTACATCCTGATTCTGCCATCCTTCGGAATCATTTCGTCGATCATCCCGACCTTTTCACGCAAGCCCTTGTTTGGTTATGCTTCCATGGTGTATGCGACTGGCTTTATCGGTTTCTTAGCCTTCATCGTGTGGGCGCATCATCAATACACCGTAGGTATGCCAATTGCCGGTGAACTTTATTTCACTTATGCCACGATGCTCATCGCGGTTCCTACCGGTGTGAAAGTGTTCAACTGGCTGGCGACCATGTGGCGGGGGGCGATGACGTTTGAAACCCCGATGTTGTTCGCGATTGCCTTTGTGGTGTTGTTCACCATGGGTGGCTTCACGGGTTTGATGATGTCCATTTCCCCGGCTGACTTGCAGTACCATGATACTTACTTCATCGTCGCCCATTTCCATTATGTGCTGGTGCCGGGTGCGGTGTTTGCATTGTATGCTGCCACCTACTATTGGCTGCCCAAGTGGACAGGCCACATGTATGATGAGCGTCTAGGCCAATTGCATTTCTGGCTGACGACGATTTCTGTGAACATCTGTTTCTTCCCACAGCATTTTGTGGGCTTGGCTGGAATGCCGCGTCGCATCCCCGACTATGCCGTGCAGTTTGCCGAATTCAATGCGATGTCCAGTGTCGGCGCGTTTGTGTTTGGTTTTTCCCAGTTGATTTTCGCCTATGTGATCTACAAAGCCATCCAAGGTGGCGAAAAGGCAACGAGCGAAGTGTGGGAAGGTGCAGAAGCGCATGGTTTGGAATGGCATTTGTCATCCCCGCCCCCGTACCATAGCTGGACGGAAGCGCCTCCAAAAGAAATCATTTCAGATTTACACTGAAATCCTAAGCCAATCCAGTCCTGACAGGTGTTGGGGCTGGATTGACCGGCAAGGAACAATGGATACGCGAAAAAAGAACATCATACTAGCCGCGATCATAGCCCTAGTCGCTATATCGCTTTACGTTTTCTCGATTATGAAAGTGGTACTTTCAAAATAGGCAATATTTGTAGTGGACAATAAAGAGTTGCAAAAGGCCAATGCCCGGCTGGTTTGGCGAATTGTAGCGATCGCTGTTTTGATGTTTGGTTTAGGCTTTGCCATTGCCCCCTATTACGATGCAGTTTGTAGCTATTTTGGCATAAGCGGCAGGGTGAATGAGGCGAGTTCGGAGCAAACCATGCAGGTGGATGCCTCCAGGGAAATCTCTGTTGAATTTGTCTCGGTGGTCAACGGGCAAATGCCATTGAAGTTTCGGGCTGAAACCAGCAAGCTTAAAGTCAACCCAGGGCAATATTACACGGTCAATTATTTTGCTGAAAACACGTCCGACAAAAAGTTAGTCGGTCGTGCAGTGCCGAGTATATCCCCTGCTTGGTTGTCTGCTTTTTTGAAGAAGGCAGAATGCTTTTGCTTTTCAGAACAGGAATTCGAGCCACACAAAGAACGCAAAATGCCTGTTCGTTTCGTCATTGACCCTGCGGTTCAGGCGGATGCGAAAGAAATGACATTGTCGTACACATTTTTTGACATAACCGAGAAATCACAAACCATTAAGAATTAACTGGGGAATCTCATGGCAAGCACTTCCAATGAAGCATATTACATACCGCACAAGGCCAAATGGCCGATTTATGGCTCGATAGGGCTGTTTATCCTGCTGGCGGGTTTTGCAAACTTTTTAAATGGGGCCAGTTACGGCTCAACCATGATGATCATCGGCGGATTAATCATGGTGGCGATGCTGTTCGGTTGGTTTGCAACCGTCATCACCGAAAGTGAAAATGGGATATTCAATGACCAAGTGGACAAGTCGTTCCGTTGGGGCATGGCTTGGTTCATTTTTTCCGAAGTGATGTTCTTCGCCGCGTTTTTTGGCTCACTTTACTATACGAGAGTATTGTCAGAATCTTGGTTGGCGGGTGACTTAAGCTTTTCGATGGGAGCGACCAAGGAACTTTGGGATGGTTTCACAGCGGCTTGGCCTAATAATGGCCCAGGACATGTCGGAGGGCTTGAAGACGGTAAGTTTGAACCCATGGGTGCATGGGGCTTACCTGCAATAAACACCTTAATCTTGCTGAGTTCTGGTGTGACTGTGACATGGGCGCACTGGGGTTTGAAGGAAAATAATCGGGGACAATTGATCAAAGGGCTTATCGCCACGGTTGCCTTAGGGTTTTTGTTCGTGGGTCTTCAGGCCACTGAATACCATGAAGCTTACACTGAAATGGGTCTGACGCTAGGCACGGGCATTTATGGCTCGACCTTTTTCATGTTGACTGGTTTTCACGGCTTGCACGTGACCATCGGTGCAATTTTCTTGTCTGTGATATTGTACCGCAGCGCCAAAGGCCATTTCTCTGAAAAGCATCACTTCGCCTTCGAAGCTGCCTCTTGGTATTGGCATTTTGTGGACGTGGTATGGTTGGGCTTGTTTATTTTTGTGTACTGGCTATGAAGCTGCCGGTACTGACTATTTGATAGACTTCCCAAGCTCAAACGTGGGAACCCGCAAAAAGCGCTGCTTCGGCAGCGCTTTTTGTGTTTTAAGGACAGAAGTAGTGAAATCGTCACTTTTTTGTAACTTGTATTGCCAATTAGCCTCGGCTTGGCCTAAAGATGCAGGCATTTGACATGAAGCAGGTGTTAAATCCTCTCGGTTTCAATTAAAATCGAGTATGATATTTTAAAATCGAGTATGATATTTCGATCTTAAAATTAGAGAACTTTCCGGGCAAAACACATGGCGGTACCAGCGACAAAAATACCCCTGAGCGGACTAGCCAGAAGTTTAGTTAAAGAAGCTTTACTGACGGAATCAGACGCGCAAGTGCATTATGAGGAATCCCTTAAAAAACGAATGCCAATTGTGCGCTACTTGGTCGTCAATAAAATTTTAGACAGCTTGACCATAGCCAAGTCAGTTTCCAAAGAGTTTGGCTTGCCTTTGTTTGATCTGAATTCGATAGCCCCAGGCAGCATGCCGATAAAGCTGGTTAACGAAAAGTTGATCAGGCAACATCACGTTTTGCCTTTGTTAAAGCGTGGCAATCGGTTATTTTTAGCAGTGTCCGATCCGACCTGCTTTCAAGCGCTGGATGAGATCAAATTTAACACCCGTTTGTCCACTGAAAGTATTGTAGTGGAGGACGACAAGCTCACCCAAGCGATAGACAATGCATTGGAGGCAGCCGACACCTCAATGAAGGATCTGATGGATTCGGATCTAGACAATCTGCAAGTCACAGGGGGGGATGAAGACGAGCGCCGTGGGGAAAATATCGATACCAGTGAAATCGACGATGCCCCAATCGTGCGTTTCGTGAATAAGATTTTGCTTGATGCGATCAAAAAAGGCGCTTCGGATATTCATGTCGAACCTTATGAGAAATTTTTCCGCATCCGATTTCGTCAGGACGGGATGCTTCATGAAATTGCCAATCCCCCCGCCAATTTAGCCAACCGACTTTCGGCTCGAATAAAGGTCATGTCACGGATGGATATAGCCGAACGCCGTATTCCACAGGACGGACGCATTAAAATGGCGATTTCAAAGAATCGCTCGATTGACTTCCGCGTGAATACCTGTCCGACATTGTATGGCGAGAAGGTGGTGCTGCGTATTCTCGACCCGACCAGCGCCCAAATCGGCATCGAGAAATTAGGCTTTGAGCCGGAGCAGCAAGAAAACTTTTTAAAAGCCATCAGCAAGCCGTATGGCATGATATTGGTGACTGGCCCAACCGGTAGCGGCAAGACCGTAACCCTGTATACCGCCCTCAACATCCTTAACCAACCGGATGTCAATATTTCAACGGCTGAAGATCCGGTGGAAATTACGGTGTCAGGGATCAATCAGGTCAATGTCAACGTCAAGACTGGATTGACCTTTGCCGAAGCCTTACGAGCATTTTTGCGTCAAGACCCAGACATAATCATGGTGGGTGAGGTGCGTGACCTTGAAACTGCCGAAATCGCTGTTAAGGCGGCGCAAACGGGCCATTTGGTTTTATCAACCTTGCATACCAACGATGCCCCGCAAACCCTGAACCGTTTGATGCAAATGGGCATCCCCGCTTTCAATATTGCTTCCTCAATTTTGCTCATCATGGCTCAGCGCTTGGCTAGGCGTTTGTGCGAGCATTGCAAAAAAGTGGAAAATTTACCGCCTGAGGTATTATTGGATGCGGGATTTAAAGAGCACGAACTAGGCACTTTCATTGTATATGGCCCGGTTGGTTGTGATAAATGCACTAAAGGCTACAAGGGCCGGGTCGGGCTTTACCAAGTGATGCCCATTTCTGAGGGTATGAATCGCATTATTTTGGAAGGAGGCAACCAAATTCAAATCGCAGAACAGGCTAAGCGAGAAGGTATAGCGGATTTGCGGGAATCTGGTTTAAAAAAAGTCAAAGCGGGGATTACCAGTTTGGAAGAAATCGACCGCGTAACTAGGGACTAATTGAGCGAAGTATCAGCAAATGGCAAAGCAACAATTAATCAACTTCAGTTGGGAAGGTATCGACAGATCGGGCTCCCGAATAAAAAATGAAATCACTGCCCGTTCGGAAACCTTGGCTAGGGCCGAATTGCGAAGGCAAGGCTTTAAAATAGTCAAAATCAAAAAAAAATCCAAGCCTTTATTTTCTGGGCACAAACAGGCGATCACGACTAAGGACATTGCCATTTTCAGCCGACAACTTGCCACCATGTTAAGTGCTGGTGTCCCCTTGGTACAAGCTTTTGACATTGTCGGACGTGGACACGACAACCCTTCTATGCAAGACTTGCTGATGACAATAAAAGGGGATGTCGAAGGGGGTAACACCTTGGCCGACTCGCTGGCTAAACACCCAGACCAATTCGACGAACTATTTTGCAACCTCGTCCATTCAGGTGAACAGGCCGGTGTATTAGAAAGTTTGTTGCACAAAATAGCCGAGTACAAGGAAAAAACCGAATCCATCAAGGCGAAAATCAAAAAGGCACTCACCTATCCTATTGCTGTCATGGTAGTCGCATTCATCGTCACTTGTGTGCTGTTAATCTTTGTTGTCCCGCAATTTGAAGAATTATTCCATGGTTTTGGGGCGGAATTGCCGGCATTTACCCAAATCGTCATCAACATGTCTAGATTTATGAAACAGTATTGGTGGATGGTATTGGGCATTATCATTATCATTGGTTTTGTATTAGGCAACCTAAAAAGAAAGTCAAAAGCATTCAACCATGCCTTGGACCGGATGGTGTTGGGAATCCCTGTGGTGGGTGTCATTATTCGCAAGGCAGCCATAGCCCGCTTTGCCAGGACATTGTCCACTATGTCTTCTGCCGGTGTGCCTTTAGTGGAGGCTTTGCAATCTGTCTCAGGCGCCACAGGCAATATTGTTTACGGAGATTCAGTGCTGGTCATGCGTGATGAAGTGGCTACAGGTCACCAACTCCAACTGACCATGAGGCAGGCTGGAATATTTCCGAATATGGTGGTGCAAATGGTCGCCATCGGGGAGGAGTCGGGTTCGCTAGACAGTATGTTGTCGAAAGTCGCAGACTTCTACGAGGAAGAAGTGGATAATGCGGTCGATTCGCTGAGCAGTTTGCTGGAACCACTGATCATGTCGATTTTGGGCATCATTGTCGGTGGGTTGATCATCGCTATGTATTTGCCAATATTCAAGCTAGGTTCTGTGGTATGAAAAATAATTATCAAGCAGAGAGCCGGAATGCTCAATTTTGGTTTATCGATACCTCCAAAACCTTAATTAACTTTTTACAATGCTTTAAGGGATAATCCATTATATGGACACCATGCTGACAGCGTTTCAAAATCCAATTTTTTTTATAACGTTCATCACGCTGATCGGCTTGGTGATTGGCAGCTTCCTCAATGTGGTGATTCACCGCCTGCCAATCATGCTGGAAAAATCTTGGAGGCATGATTGTGAAGAGTTTCTCGGTTTGAATCAATCGTCCACATCCACTGAACCTAAATTCAATCTAATTTACCCAAACTCACAATGTCCACATTGTCATCACCAGATACGCTTTTATGAGAATATACCCGTCATCAGTTACTTGTTGTTGGGCGGAAAATGTTCAAATTGCAAAAGTCCCATTTCCTCACGTTATCCTATTATTGAAATACTGACTGCATTGATCTCAGTTATTGTTGCTTGGAGGCTGGGGCCGACATGGCAAACGGTGTTTGGGTTGGTCCTAAGCTGGGCACTCATTTGTCTTGCAGTGATTGATATAGACCGACAATTGCTTCCCGATGTCATCGTATTGCCATTAATTTGGTTAGGTTTGTTGATAAGTTTATTCGACATATTCGCCAACAGCCGTTCCAGCATCATAGGTTCCATAGCCGGATATATGAGTCTTTGGCTGGTCTTTCAGACGTTTAAAATAATCACTGGCAAAGTTGGCATGGGGCATGGCGATTTTAAATTGTTGGCATTGTTCGGGGCTTGGTTGGGATGGCAACAGTTGCTGTTAATTGTGCTATTGTCTTCACTCGTTGGCACGATAGCCGGGCTATTGATGATTGCGTTACAGAAACAGGATCGTTCCGTCCCCATTCCATTCGGCCCTTATCTGGGCTTGGCTGGCTGGATCGCGATGCTATGGGGGCAAGAAATCACTTCAAGTTATCTACGTTTTGCAGGCATTCAATAGTAATGCTAAAAATAGGTTTGACCGGGGGGGTAGGCTGTGGGAAAAGTGCTGTTGCCGAGCTGTTTGCGGAAAAGGGAGTCCCAATATTCGATGCCGATCTAATCGCCCGTGAATTGATGGAACCGGATGAATCCGGGTTTGTGGCGGTTGTTGCGACTTTCGGGGAGAGTGTTTTGGATAATGGTAGGATAAACCGAAGCAAACTTCGGGAAAGGGTTTTTGCCCATGCGGAGGATAGAAAGGCGTTGGAAGCGATCATCCATCCCTTGGTCTATCATACCCTAGCCCGGAAGGCCGCCAATGTCAATGCCCCTTATTGCATCTTTGACATTCCTTTATTGCTGGAAACTGGACGTTTGGATTTTGTCGATAGGATTCTTGTCGTTGATTGTCACGTTGAACAGCAATATGAGAGGGTAAAGCGAAGAGACAGCTTGGATGATGAGACCATTGGCCGCATGATTCAAGCCCAAGCCAAACGCGAAGAGCGGCTGGCATTCGCGCATGATGTCATTGAAAATACGGGGGCCATCGAATCATTACGGGGAAAAGTGGAAAGCCTGCATTCAAGCTATACTCGCTTATCCCAGCAAACTCCTTAATCTGTTTCCAATGTCGCTATTGACTAATCCTTGGCTTCGGTCAAAATGGTTGTTTAGCCTTAATTTGCCCATCCACCACTTTCATTTCTACCGGACCCCATCTTGAACGAATTGGTTCTATACGAGTTTCCATTAAATGAAAGGATTCGTGTGTTCATGCGCCTCGAACAACTTTTCCAGCAGATTGACCACTTCATGAAGGGCAGTTCGATATGGGAAAGCCGTGGCGTAATCGCAAGCTTGCTTGATATCATCGCGATATTCAGCCGAAACGATCTAAAATCGGAAATCCTGAAGGAAGTGGATCGTCACTTGACCCTTCTCAACAAAATGACGAGCAGTGACAATATTGACCATGCCAAATTGCGCACGGTTCTGTCAAATCTTGCAAGCATCGGCGAAGAGCTATATTCAAACCCCGGTAAAATTGGCAACTCTTTGATGGAAAACGAGCTGTTCAAGTGCATTTCCCAACGTAGCGCCATTCCTGGCGGAACCTGTGCGTTTGATCTGCCAGCCTATCATTACTGGTTGCAGATGGATTTGGGTCAACGTCGTCAGGATATGGATGCTTGGACGAAACACTTCGCTGCGTCACGCTCAGCGATTGATCTGCTACTAAACTTTATCCGGCAAAGTGCAACCCCCACGGAGGAATTGGGTTCGGCTGGGTTCTATCAAAAAACCTTGGATCACAGTTTGCCGTTTCAGTTGTTGCGTGTGGGGTTGCCACGTTCGTCACCTTACTATGCGGAAATTAGCGGAGGAAAGCACCGTTTCACCATACGATTTATGCAAAGCAATGGTGACGAAAGGCCCACCCAAAGTGTCAGGGATGTGGGCTTTTTGCTGACTTGCTGCTTGCTTTAAAAAATCATACAAGACCGATGCCGGAATTGACAGCTTTCGGGTTATGGGGCCTTTTCTTAAGCGCGTTCATTTCATCAACGCTGGCCCCCGGCGGTTCGGAAGCCGTTCTGGCTTATCTGGTCAATCAAGCGGAAATTCCTGTTGATCTCCTATTGCTAACCGCCACCATTGGCAATACGCTGGGTGCTCTGACAACTTGGCTGTTAGGGCTTTGGGCAGCAAAACGCTACCCGTTGGACAATTTAGAAGATGAAAAACGACGTAAGGCAGTGCAGACCGTCCGTCGATATGGCGTACCCATTTTATTATTGTCTTGGCTCCCACTGGTAGGTGATGGATTCTGTTTTGCGGCTGGATGGCTTAGAATGTCCTTCGTCGCTTCGCTTGTCGCCATCAGTTTGGGTAAGTTTGGACGGTATGCGGCGATTGTTTATCTGTTTTCTTAAAACTTACCGATCTAAAACCGGATTGACACTTGCAAACCAAATAAATCCCAATACTTTGATGTCTGGCTGTTGTCACTTATACCGAATACTCCTGTAGGAACACCTTGCACCGGGAGCCAAGCCGTGCCATTGATGTAATTGTATTCTGCCCGAATCATCATCATTGGAGTAATATCCCAGCGCAAACCTACCGTCATAGTCTTCGCATAATGACTATAATCAGGCGAAAGCCCCTTAGATTTTATAGAGGCTTGATATCCGCTTTGATCATGGCTGTTTGGGTACATGGCATCATATCGAGCCATTAATTCCCATTGTGGGTTAAAACGATAGGCAGCTTGAAAGTAATATTTTTGACCAAAATAATTGAAGTCCGGGTTTATCGGAAATCCCGGAAGACCCAGATTTTCACCTTTAAAAAAATCAAAATCGTATTCGCTGGTCAAAGTCCATTTATCTGTAGTGTATTGCGCTGAAAAAATCATTGGGGCAAAAGTCACCAATCCGTTGGGTGAGGGAACGGATTTACTAGCAGTGGCAGTGGTATAAGCCCCTGTCAGGGCAAACCGTAATCTTCCATTGTATGTTTCATAATTGAATCTTCCGACAAAACTTGGGTTGGATTCCAGTACCCCTGAGTAACCAAATACGGCTTGAAACTGATTGTTTATGCTTTCGGTGCGAGGATAGCCTCCGAACAGTTCGAGTGTCAGGTTACCCCAAGGCTTGGTGGATTCGCCGTATAATATCAATCCATCGCCTGAAATCGTCAAGTCTCTTGCACCCTCTAAGTAGATTGATTGTGGCAGCAAGATACTGGGCCTAGTGAATGCAACATCTCGGGTGTCATTATAAAGACCATAAGGTTGGCGGACCCGTCCTGCTCGGATGCCTACCCGGTAAGCACTGTCAAAATTGAAACTGTAATCCATCAGTCCGAAATCAATCACAGGGCTGCCATTATCCCATCGACCGGCTCGTCGTGAAAGAACTTGCATGGATAAGCGTAGGTTTGGTGTAGCATACCAAGAACCATTAATGCCCAGTTCTGTAAACTCAAAATTCGGATTGGACTTGTTATCGGTGAACATGCCATTGCCAGAGCTCAAAAACATGGCTTGAGATACAAATCCATGAATTTGGACGCTATCGAAGAGTTCAAAAGCATTGCAATTAAAAGGTATTGATAGACTTAGACAGAAAATTAAGACAATTTTACTGGCTAAAACTTGGGAGATGAAATTACAAACATGAACTTTCCGAGCAGGCGGACGATTCCATTGTTCACAATTGGAAGGATGGTTACGCCTTGATGTCACAGTGGGACTATTCCACAAGGAGAATAGCAACATTGTCATCTTTCTTCTCCTTCGGTAAATAGCCAATTGCTCCGGGGGTATTTGCTATCTTATTTTCCATTTCTTGGGTGGAACTTAATATCACGGGGGCCTGCCCAGTTCCTGAGTACACTAATCTATCCCATGCATAACGGAGTTGATGTGGAAACAGTTTAAGAATTTGCTTGCAGAAAGTAGAATTTAATGGATTGTCATCGGGCAAAACAAATACCTTAATTGCCGAACCATCTGACCATGTTGTTAAACGCATGCTAAAAATCGAAGATAACCTAATTCTTGAGATAGGAGTTGTTACTGGGGTGCCGTAATGTACTACGGCTACAACATTCTCTTCCGCCATCATTGAACCGGAAAACAGCAAAATCAATGACCATAGCGCCATATTCCTGAATCGACAGGTGTAGCAGGAGATTATCTTAGGCATTGTTCGGTATATTCTAGTAAGTTGATGATTGTGCTTTTGGTAGTAGTTTATATAAAAAAATTATAGTTAAAATCTGATAGAAACTTGTAGACCAAACATGTCCCAGTATTGCTTTGTTTCACCAGGTATTGGATTTCCTTGTGTAGGCAACCAAGCTGTACCATTAATATAATTATATTCAGCTCTAATCATCATCATCGGGGATATATCATAGCGAAGTCCAACAGTCAAAGTCTTCGCAAAATGACTATAAGCGGGTGAAGCAAATTGAAATAAGTTATACGCTTCGAGTGAGCTTAGATTGGTTGTGTTTTTAATTAATTGATTGATTAGGTATTGGCTTTTGAGTTCTGATTCTTTTCCATTTTGATCATGGCTATTTGTATACATAGCATCATAACGAGTCATGAGTTCCCACTTTGGAGCAAATCGATAGGCAACTTGGAAATAATAGCTTTGAGCAAAATTATTGGAATCAGCAAACGGATTAACGACCGTATTAAGGCCAGACGTATTTATAAAAAATGGAGAGTATTCACTTGTGAAAGTCCATTTATCGGTATTATATTGAGATGACAAAAGCATTGGGGTGAAAGTGAGTTTTCCTTTTGTAGGTGTAGGTATTAGTGTACCGGTTGGCCCCACTATTAACGAAGAACTAGATTTGTAATCCATGGGAATATAACCACCTGACAAAGCGAATCTCAAGCTTGCATCGTATGACTCATAATTTAATCTTCCAGAAAAACCTGGATTAGGCTCTAAATTTCCGGGTAGTGACAAAAATGAAAATTTGGCATCCAATTCATTGGAACGATTGTAGCCGCCGAACAGTTCCAGGGTCAAATTGCCCCAAGGTTTGAGTAATTCAGCGTAAATAAGTAATCCATCTGCTGAGATAGTAAAGTCCCTAGTACCTTCAAAGTATACCGATTGCGGTAATAGTATACTGGGTCTTGTGAAAGCGACATCTCGAGTATCGTTATAAAGGCCGTAAGGAATCCGGATACGACCTGCCCTAAAGCCTATCTTGAAATCATCTTCAAAGAAATGACTATAATCCAGTAAACCAAAATCGACATTGGGTGATCCGTCGTAGCCGTTACCCGCTCGCCGCGAAATGATTTGCATCGATAAAAGTAAGTTAGGCATTGGTGACCATGACCCATTGATGCCTAATTCAGTAAAATCGAAGCTTGGATTTGAAATGCTAGGCCCAAACATGTTGTTGCCAGAGGTTAAAAACATCGTTTGAGATGCAAAACCGTGAATTTGGACACTGTCAAAAAGTTCGAAGCTTAGGCAATTAGTATTTAATGAAAAGCTTAGAAGAAAAATCAAACCCAGTTTACGGGCTATTGTTCGAGGGTTAACAGTGAAGATATGGGCTATTGGAATCGGTCGAAAAAGCCTATATTTATAATGATGTGGTGGGATTTGTTTGAAAAGCATGGTCAGACTACTCCACATTCAATACGGCCAGATTGTCATCTTTTGTGTCCTTGGGTAGGTAGCCGATTGCACCGGGTGTATTTGCGATGCGAGTCGCCATTTCATCTATTGAATTTAATACGACAGGCGCTTGCCCTGTTCCAGAATAGACCAGCCTATCCCAGGCGATGCGCAATTGATGTGGAAATAAACGTAGAATTTGTTTGCTGAAAACGGAATGCAATTGATTGTCATCAGGCAACACGAAAACCCGGATTGCAGACCCATCCGGCCAAGTGGTCAAGCGCATGCTGAATATTGAAGACAAGGCAATTCTGGAAATAGGAGTGGCAACCGGGGTGCCTTTCCTAACCACTGCCACAACATCGTCAGCCGATGTAATTGAACTGGAACTGAGCAAAGTCAATGACAAAAGAACAGAAACTATACATCTCCTCGTATCTTTAGAGAGTTGATTGTTAGTTATCTGTTTCATTCCGGTAAGTCAATGTTGAATCCATTAATGAGTGAATCTAAGTTTTACACGTTGAAAATAATTTTTTGTTAGGCTTAAGCTTAACATCTTTTCATAGTCCGCTAATGCGTATCGCCCACGGGTGCGGCATAAGCATCAAGCACTAGTGTTCCCACATTGTCACCCGTCAAAGAGTTAAGAAATTCCACCAGTGCCAGGATTTCAGACTCGCTTAATCCCAAAGGTTTGATGCGCCTGTCAAGATTTTCATTGGCCTCGCCGCCCTGATTATAAAATTCCACCACTTCGCGCAACGTGGCTAAAGCGCCATTGTGCATGTAAGGTGCAGTTAAGGCAATATTGCGTAAAGTGGGTGTCTTGTATTTCCAGCGGTCTTCCGGTTTCTGCGTAATTTCATATAACCCCAAGTCATTCGGTTTGCTTTCGCCCACGGGTTTGATGACCGACTCATCCACATCGAAACTGACACCGGGGGCGACTTGCACCCTGCGCTTTTCCGGTTCCTTTTTCATACTTTCCCTATATCCTAAGCCAGTATTATGCAACTGATCGTCCATGAACAAGGCATAGTCTTTACCAATGGTATGGCATTGTGAGCAACCCGCCTTGCCGGTGAATAACTCAAAGCCAGCGATAGCCTGTGAGTTCAAAGCCCCGTTTTGCTTGCCATAATGCCAGCGGTCAAACGGCGAATTGCCCGAATTTAGGGTTCGTTCGTAGCTGGCGATGGCTAGGCTAATGGTTTCCATTGTGGGTCCTCGCCTGAATGCCTTCTCAAACAAACCTTGATAATCCGGCAGGCGCTTGATTTTATCGACCACAAATCCAACTGACGGATTACCCATTTCATTATGGGATAGCAATGGACCCCATATTTGGTTTTCAAGGGTGCTTTCCCTGCCATCATGGAAAAGTATTTTCGCATAAGCGACATGATATAGGCTAGGGGAATTGCGCCGTACTGTCCTCCCTTCCACGCCGATGGCGGTGGCTTGTTCTTGGCTAGTGAACCCCTGTTCGGGGATATGGCACATTGCACACGAAAAGGTATTATTCAAAGACAACCGGCGGTCAAAGAACAGCTTGCGGCCCAAAGTAATTTTTTCCCGGCTTAACGGATTGTCGGCGGGAACTGGGACTTTGGGCAAGCCGAGTCCGGGGTTTTGGGCCAATGCCAGTAAATCGGCTGACTGACCTTTGCGTTGGGCCAAGGCGATGGAGTGAGTTTGATATTGGGCAGCAGCATAATTCGATTTGTCATCGCCGGCGCGGAGTAATTCGGGCTTGGTTGGATGGTTTGTTGGCACTTTTTCGGCTTTTGTGCTTGATTCCTGCACTAATGTTTCGACATCCGCCAGCACCGTGTCGGGATGTAATACGGAAACCGTATAGATGTTACGAATATGCTGGTTTCGATCCACTAGAAACACCCTCAGCAAATGTGAAAACTTGCCGGTGGGTTTTCCTTGCTCGTCAAATTCCTTTTCGGCCGTTTGCCCATAGGCTTGCAAAATGGGTTTTATGTTTTCTTCCGAGGATGTGGTCAGGAAACGCCAGTCCAAACCCTTGTCTTGAAAGCCTTTGCCATAGTGGGCCATGGCTTGTGGGGTGTCATGTTCCGGGTTGAAGCTCAAGGTAATCAAGCGCAATTGGTCAGCCAACTCCGGCGAAGATTTAAGTTTGGCTTTGATTTTCATCAACACGGAAGTCGCCAACGGGCAACCATTGACATCATCGCAAGTGGCATAGATAAAACTGAGTAGTACCAGCTTGTCGCCATATAAATCATGCAGCTTTATCGCTTTTCCGTCGGTGTCCAACACTAGCCCATCAGCCGCAAAACCCATGTCAGGGAGTTGATAGCTACCGGGTTTGGGGGCAGGGTAGGGCAGGGGAGCATAACCGGGTGCCAGGTTAGGCGGTGGTTGATTGGGTAGTGCAGGTTCTGCGCTGGATAGTGAAGAACAGAAGACAAAAATGAGAAAAAACCAGTTCAAATAGTTCATGAAAGTGTCATCAAATGAAAAAACCGCTGAGAAATTAAAATTAATCGTTAGGTAAGCCATGAAAACCGATTGGATTTCCAAGAAATTTCGATCTTTTTCTGATAAACAAGCAGGATTTTGAAAAAAACTAAATGGTTTTGTTTAAAAACCAGCTTGTCTTTGGAAAAATGAGCTGGTTTTTAGGAAAAGCAAGCTTATATTTTTGAAAAGTAAGCTGGTTTTCAGCAAAAGCAAGCTTGTTTTTGGAAAAAACCAGTTGGTTTTCAGTAAAAGTAAGCTTATTTTTGGAAAAATCCAGTTGGTTTTCATTAGAAACAAGCTCGTTTTTTTTAAAAACAAGTTGGTTTTCAGTGGAAGCAAGCTTGTTTTTTTCAAAATCAAGCTGGTTTTTAGGGAAAACAAGCTGGATTTTACACAAAACAAGCTGGTATTGTTAAAAACAAACTCGATTTCAGACAAATCCTGTTCATTAGACTTTATCGGAAACCTAGCTAGAGGCAGCGCTGCCGCTGCATCAGTGGAAGGTTTCCGATAAAGTCTATTATTGATCATTCCCACGGTCTCCGCTTATCGTTATACACAAATGCAGGAAGCCCGTCATTTCGGCAGGGATGCCGAAATCCAGCGTCCATGGAAGGCAAACTTTGGCCTACTACATTGCCTAAATGAAGCACTTATACAGCTTTCAAGTTACCCTCCATGGCCTGGATACCGACATCCCTGCCGGTATGACGGCACTACGGCTTGCCGGGACTTGTGTATAAGGATGAGCGCCAGAGCGCGGAAGCGATCAAAGGCTTTCGCTCTTAACGTTGCGTCGTTGCGCCGTTGCGTGAGGCTTTCTTACTGATTCTCTTGCATTGCTATTCGTAATGACTGCTCGGCGAAGATGTATTGGTGTCACGCAAAGGCGCAACGACGCAACGTTTAAAACCAATTCTGTGGCGCAATCTTACCGGAAAATTGGCCTACATGAATCAAAGCAATTAAATTCGCCCATCATTTCTTCTGGGAAGCAGGAATCCAGGCAGGAATGACGGCATGGATGTCATTATGAGAATTGCTGCTTTGCAACAGCAGCCTTGGCGTTTATCATGTCAATCATTGCCCATTCCAAGGAACACCCGTGAACCGCCGCCCGAGTTTTGCCGATAGAATACGCCAAATCCGTGCAGATCGCCATTTGGAGGAAGAGGCGAAACTCACCCAACCAACATTAGAAGCGGAAGCCGCCAAAGCCGCCGATTTGGAGCGGCTGGATAAAATCGTCGATAACTCTTCGGAAAAAAACCGCAACTTCTTTATCGCCTATTTGGGCTTGTTGATTTATGTCCAAGCCATCATCTTCTCGACCTCGGATTTAAAACTGCTACTGCCCAATCAGGAATTGAAACTGCCGCTGATTGATTTGGGTGTGCCACTGGTCGGGTTTTATTTTACGATTCCGATTTTTATCATCGCCTTGCATTTCAACTTCCTGCAAAACTTGGAAAGCCATCATTACAAGCTGATGCGCTGGCAACAAGCCCACCCGAACAACATAGTCCCGCGCAGTCGGCTCAATCCTTTCCTGTTTGATTTTGCCATTTTGGAAACCAACAGCGGGTTCCGTTCATGGGTTTTGTGGGCGAATAATATTCTGTGCTACAACCTCGCGCCCATCACCTTAGCCTTATTATTATTCCGCTATGCCGACCGGCAAGATTTCCCGGTGACGCTCTGGCATTACATGGCTTTTGTGTTTGACAGCTATTTGGTTTGGCGCTTGCGCAAGGCATTATTGGCAAATGAACAACCGGAGGATGTCATTGGTGTGACGATTGTTGAGGAAAACTTGCCGATAGAAGCACAGACAGATACCACTAGCCGGTTTGGATTTATCAGGTTTGTAGGATGGTTGCGGTATTGGATTGTTCGTTTATGGAAAGGGATGCTGAGTTTTATTGTCCATTTCGTGGAATTTGTCCGAGATTCCTTAGCCTATCGACCGCATGGAATAATCGGGCTTATTGTCTTATTAGAGTTAGTGTTGAGTTTCTTGATTGCCGGGACAGATAACGACACATTTAAACGGCATGTGCTTGTATGGGCTAAATCATGGTCTCGCATGGACTCAAGGCCGGTCGAATGGGTATTGCCGCGTATCAAAATAGAACCAACCGAAACCGTCTGGCAAGCCGATGAACAAGCTCTGAAAATTGAGGCTGAATTGGCGGGTGAATCCAATTGGGTGAAATATTTTAATGAACAAGGTAAAGGTTTCCGGCCCGATCCAACCTGTTTACGCTTGGTAGATTTATACAGACAAAAAATGCCACGGGCGCAATTGTCGGGTTTAAGTTTGCAAGGGGCTTATCTTAGTTTTACGCAGATGCAAGGGGCTGATCTTAAATATTCGGTGATGGAAGGGGCAAATCTTGGTATAGCCAAAATGCAAGGGGCAAATCTTGGTGGTGTGCAAATGCAAGGGGCAAATCTTGGTGGTGCGCAAATGCAAGGGGCAAATCTTTTTAGCGCGCAAATGCAAGGGGCTAATATTGGGGCGGAGATGCAAGGGGCTATATTCAGTTATGCGGAAATGCAAGGGGCTGATCTTAGTTCGGCGCAGATGCAAGGGTCTGATCTTAGTTCGGCGCAGATGCAAGGGGCTGATCTTATTAGGGCGCAGACGCAAGGGGCAATGCTATCATCCACATCCATGCAAGGCGCATTACTTAATACTAAAATGCCGGTGTATGGCAAAAATTCGACAACACTTTTTAACAATACTGGCACTGACTGGGGCAAGATTGAAAAACTGGCGGATGCGATACCTTATTTATACAAACGCCAAAAATATTTGGAGCGAATCAAACAAGCCCAACAACCCAATGAAATCAACCAAGCACAACAAAAGTTACACTATGAACCAAAAGCCATTGCCAATTCGGCATTGTCAAAGATATGTAATTATAAACAATTGGTATCGGCTCAAGCATTTCGCAAAAGCTATATCAATATGTATTATGATTTAAAGCAAAACCCCGACTACCCGAATATATTGCTAGACATTGATTATCAACTGTGTACCTTGGATGTGTGCAAAGATATTCGCGACGGGATTGAAGGCTTGGATTGCCAGAAAGCTTTACAAAACCCGCCGAAATGGTGATATATCCTTATTGCTGGTTCCCAAACTCCTGTTTGGGAACCTTTGTCACAAGCTGTTGTTTGAATAGGGCTTGGGAAGAAGAAGTAGGCCGGAATAAGCCGCGCTAGCGGCGTTTCCGGCAAACTGGACACGCCAAATGCCGGAAACGGTCGCTGGTGCGACCTTATTCCGGCCTACTTCTAGGCATTTCCAGCACCATACCCCCAACTCTCCGCAGACTCCCGAACTTGGTTCTCAATTTCTTCGTCGGAAAGCCGCTCGTTGACAAGCAAGGGATTTGCTCGCAAAGCCGCAATGAGCGCATGAGCCGATCCTTTCTGAAGTTGTTCGGACAGTGAAGGTGATAAAAAGGTGACTAATACATTGACCGGCCCGGAAATTTCCACAGCTTCGGAAAAGGCCAGCCCTTTATTGGGATCGTATATGGCTTCTAGGGTTTGCAGCATGGTTTATTTCCTTTGTCAAAAACGTTAATTGTACTGGTTCTGAACTCTAGTTTTGGAATCTATGATTTACCGCAATTCCTTGCTATGCCAAACGCGGGTAATAATCACATCCTGATTTTTATCGATACGGTAACGAAGTACATAAACGCCATGACCGAATGGTGCCAATAAGTCACGAAAAGCACGGTCTTGGTGACACAGTATTCCAATCTCTGGAAAAGTTTCTAGGGTAATCGCTGATTGCTTGATAAATGCCAAAGCTTTTATGGCGGCATTCGGATTCTTTTCGTGAATAAATCCATATAATCTCTCCAAATCTTTTAACGCCCTTGGCAACCATCTTACCTTGGGCACGGAAGGTTTTCTCCCCGTTCAAGTGCCTCTATCCATGCGATGGCATCCTTGTTGGATATTGAAATACCCGTTTGTTCGTATTCCTCCCAACGGGCGGAGTCGCTATCGGCAAATGCCTTCAATACTTCGGCAATCAGGCGTTCGGTATTTTCATGTCTGCTGGCTGCGATGCTGTTTAATCTTGCAGCGGTTTCGTCATCGACTATGACCGATAAAGTCGTCATTTCTCATTCTCCTGTTCTGGTTTAATGATTGGATAAGATGCGCAAGAGAGGGTTGGAGAAACACAATAAATCACCACACTGTCGGCTGAAACCCGGCATCATTGCTGATTTCCAAATGTTCGCCGCTTTGCCCAATCACAATCAATCCCTTGCTGTAGGCATAACGCGCCACATTATCGGGAATCACCATCGCCGCAACCACGTCCACGACTCGCGAGTTGGCATGTTTCGGCAATAGCCGTTTGATTTTGGCTAATCGCACCAATTGATTGCCGATGAAACCGACCAATTCAATGGCTTGTATAGTTTGATTCCAATGTTTTAAGGCTTTCTTATGCCCTGCAATAAGGGCAGGTTGTCAGCAATTCTCATTATGAGGCAAGGCATTGATGCATAACCCGTCATTCCTGCCGGGAAGCAGGAATCCAGTCACAGGGACGTGAAACTAGGATTTGCCAATCCTGTTTAATCAGGCTCTTATGCACCGACAAGTTACCATCCATGGCGCTGGATTCCGGCAGTCCATGCCGGAATGACGGCGTTTTAGCCATAATGAGAATTGCTGGCAGGTTGTGCATCTGCCCCTTTGAAGCATGGTTTATTTTACAATGCTACAGCTTTGATGCACAACGCTTATGCTCCCTACATTGTAAATCTTCTGATAAATCTGGGCTTCGTGCTTGACTAATTCATCGGCCATTTTGTCTATGGAGGCAAGCCACTCGCTTACCCAAGCAAACTCTGCCCACAGCTTTTGCATTGGTTCACGGGTGGGAATGAAAGGCCACTGCCGGTCAGTTCGCCGGTTGGGTTCTGCTTGAGAAAGAACCAGCCCCCACAGCGAGGGCATTTGCTTTGGTTCATCCATCGGTATAGCACATTCCCAAGAACGAACATCCCAAACGCTGCGAAGGCCGTCAAGTCCATGCTGTAACGGCCCAGCAAAGTGCATATCGGCAGGAATGCAAAAATAAGGGCCAGCAACAGCCACCGCTTCACGCGAATTTTAAACAAGGCCTGAGCCTTGGGGTCGTTGGGGTCGAAGGGAATGGCTGGAGCCGGGGCGGTTGATTGGGTCGTGAGGAGACGGTTGGAGCGTTTTGATTTTTTTGCCATGGTTTTTTTTTAGTTTGTGGGATTTTGAATTACATAGACCAAAAAAAGATGGGGAAAATCCCAAAGTGCCGTAGGATAGGCAAAGGTCGCCAAGCCGTATCCATCGCGTTGGCAGGTCAGGTTGTGCAATGGGCACCCTAACTTAATGGCAGTGAAGCCGGAGTGAGGGACAGATCAAAACAGAAGCTGCTACGATATTAATGATGTCGCGGCGTTTATGTAGGTCTTTTTGCATGATTAAACAAACCAGTTTTCCAAAGATAAATCGGCAAAATATTGAAAGTCATCGGTGTTGCGTGTGACCAAAATCAGATTATTCGTTTTGGCAATCGCGGCAATTTGTGAGTCTATAAAGGTTCTTTGGGATTTCGCATGGTTGGCAACCCATTGTAATCTATGCAAACTGCTCGTAGCCGCCAAGGTCGAGGCTCAGGCGCTGAAACAGGTGTATCCGGTTGAATACCCCATAGCAACGCCCCAGCAATACCCTGATC
>CAIOOA010000155.1 GCA_903859815.1 uncultured Methylococcaceae bacterium
CTGCAAGTGCCGTAGGGGAACCGCAAGCTTCGGGGTTGCCGGGGTATGCTTTGCATCTGTTGTTCCAAGCCGAGTGCTTGTGCCTTATGGTTGAGCAAGCCCCAAAGTCTTTCATATTCCGCTTGCGTCCAGTTGATTTGATCCAGTAGCTTTTGATCTTTTAGCACATGCATATTGCCATGGGTCCAGCCATGGTTGCCCAGTTCAAATAGCGGGTCGGCCATCAGTTGCAGAGTTTTCTCCTCATGCGAACGCATCCATTTGCCACCGGCAAAGAAGGTCGCATGAATCTGTTGTTCACGCAGGAAATTTACGATGTTGCGATCATAACCCGTTCGGTCATCGGCTTGTTCACAGAGATCGAAAGTCAGCGCGACTAATTTCTTGTCATTAGGCAATCGCACCCGGCGGATTGAATGCAATCGGACATCATTCAGCTTGGGGAGTTTTTCCAGAGTTTGTGTATAAAGCGGCGGATTGCGGTCGGGGGGGCGAAGTTTGACGATGCGTTCGTCGCCGGTTTTCCCCTTCAATTCCTCAACGCTCCAAATGCCTAGCAGAGTGTTTGCAGTTTGCCCAGCCAAGCCAGCATGACTGAAGTTTATCAAAGCTAAACTCAAGCAAGTGCCTATTAGATAATATTTCCAATCAAACATGAAGGTATGACGGATAATTTTTAATAATGAATATAGCCCGATGGGGTCTGTGTTGAGTGAGCTAAACGTGAAAAAGAATCTAGGGAGAAAATAATCCAGAAACCCGGATTCCACTTCGTTTCATCCGGGCTACTGCTTGAAATCTATTAGGGTGCAGCCACCTTTTGCACGATCTGCCCAATCAATTCTCCTGCTATGGCCTCCCTGCGCATTTCGTAAACCGGCGTGAAGAATATCCGATGTGCGACGGTTTCCCGAAACACGGATTGTATATCTTCAGGTGTCAAATAAGCCCGCCCGGACAACCAGGCTTGGACGCGGGCGGCTCGCATCATCAAACTCATGCCGCGTGCGCTGGCGCCTGCCAGAATCAAACGGTCCATGTCCACGCCGTCTAACTTTACGCCAAATTGTTTGGGTTGGCGAGTGGCTTGCCAAAGCGACAAGGCATAATCTTGCAAAGTCTGGCTGGCTTGGATCTCATGCTGAATGGCGCGGCCAATATCATTAATTTGGGCATAGGGCAGAATGCCGGGGCGGATGGTGTCTATCAATCTGTCCACATCATGGAATTTCGGGTCGAACATCAATAGGCGCTGCAAGTCCGGGTCGGCGGGTGTCTCAATGTGCAATTCCATGATGAAACGGTCTCGCGCCGCCGAAGGAATCTCAAAGGTTTCTTCCTTCTCCACGCGATTACGGTCGGCGAACACCAATAAATGAGGGAAAACATATTCCCGATTGAATGCGCTGACGCTACGCTCGGCCATGACACGCAATAATAAGGAATGCACTTGCGGACGGGCGCGATTGACTTCATTGAAGAAAAACACGGATAAGGCTTCACCGTGCTTTAGGATTGGGCCGGGGTCCACTTGCGGTTTGCCTAATTCATTGATGAAAGTATGATAAACCAAATCATTCGGCATCAAATCGATGGTTCCTTCGATGCGTTCATAAGAACCGCCCAATCCGCAAGCCACGGCGCGTAATAAAGTCGTCTTGCCCACGCCGACATCGCCTTCCAGCATCACATGACCTCGCGCGAAGATCGCCAACGTGATATGGTGTACGGCATAATCCAAGCCTAATACGACTTGGTTGATTTCCCGCTCGAAAGCCAGCGCACGGTCGCGCCAATCGGCTAATAAAATATCCTTGTGATGGTCTTGCATGTGAAGAGTTGTTTTGTGGTCAGAGACAAGAGAGAATTAAAGCGGGTTTGGCGGTGACTGGCAAGAGGCATGATGCTTTGCTATTGATGTCGTCTTTAGCAAAAAGCCAGCTTGCTTTGATGAGAAGCGAAATGCGCAGGGCCGATGACAAATGACTTTTACCAAACGAAATTTGCTTTTGAGCAAAGTAAATTTCTTTTGGCCGATTCCAATTGGATTTAGCCAAAAGTCAATTGGATTTAGCGAAAAGCAAATTTCTTTTGGCCGATTCCAATTGGATTTAGCCAAAAGTAAATTGGAATTGGCGAAAAGCAAATTTCTTTTGGCCGATTCCAATTGGATTTAGCCAAAAGTAAATTGGATTTGGCGAAAAGCAAATTTCTTTTGGCCGATTCCAATTGGATTTAGCCAAAAGTAAGTTGGATTTGGCGAAAGGACAGCAATATGAGGTAAAGACTTGACAAGTAACCCGTCATTCCTGCCGGGAAGCAGCAATCCAGTCACATGGACGTGAAACTTGGGTTCACTCACAGCCCTTAATCAAACACTTACACAGCGGACCCGATACCGTCCATGGCACTGGATTCCGGCAGTCCATGCCGGAATGACGGCTTCCACGCCAAAATAAGAAGCAACCAAAACTAAGTTTGTGTTGACAATATTAAGGTTATATGCTTTTATTAATCCCCTGATTTTGGCGCGGATTGGGTTTGAATCTCCCCGCTTTTTGTTTACGCCCATAAGCCCTTTGCCGAGCCAATGGTTTCCATTTTTCTTTTGGAGGTTACGAGCAATGGCACAGTTCCCTAAATCTGAAAGCGAAATCATCGCTTTCGCTCAAGTCATGTTAAGAGGCTTGCGAGCGCACCCTGACATTTTCCCCGTTGACCCTGCTGATTTGCAAAAGTTTGCAGACAAGCTGGATAATCATGATCGCATCGATCAGAAATGGCATGCAGCCCAAGCCCAAGTCTCGCAATTGAGCAACGAACGCAAATCGAACGCAGACGACATTACCAGTTTGTTGCATAACTTCATCCGTTTTGCGGAAAATGTTGTCACCGATGATGCCCAACTGAGCATCATTGGCTGGGGTAAACGTGCCACCCCAAAACCCATGGAGGCACCCGGTCAATGCCGGATGTTGGAAGCCAAGGCAGAGGGCAATTCCGTGACCTTGATATGGAAAAACCCTGCGGAAGGCGGCAAGCCCCTTTCCTTTGAGATTCAGCGCCGCGAATTGACCGATGAAGCTTGGCAAACCGTCGGCAGTTCCGTTGAAACGCAAAAAACCCTTGTCGGTCAACCCACGGGCAAAAAAGTGGAGTATCGGGTCTTTGCCAAAAATAAAGCGGGGGATGGGGCTTTCAGCAATATTGTGTTGGTTGTTTTGTGATCGAAGCTTGTCTTTTTAGTTCCCGTTACTCTGGGTTTCCAAGTTCCGACGTAAATGCCAATAAATTAAGGATTGAAAGGCTCGTCATTTTGGCATGGATGCCAAAATCCATCGTCCATGGATGGCAAACTGGAATCGGGAAATGGTTTAATTCAAGCATTTACTGATCTTACTAGCAGCCGTCCTTGGACGATGGATACCGGCATCCATGCCGGTATGACGGTTTAACTTAATAGTAGTGAAGCTCAGTGCTTGGCATCGGTTCGTCCTAAGTCATCCACGGGTTAAGCCACTGAGCGTAATATCAGTGAATTAGCGATAAAGTTACTTATCCCAAGCCCGTCTAATGATGCACAGCATGAACCCCCTACTGAAAATTGAATCACTGACCAAATCCTATCGATTGGGGGCAAGTGAAGTGCCGGTGTTGCGCGGCTTGTCGCTGCAAGTCGGCGCGGGGGAAATGGTGGTCATCATGGGTCCTAGCGGGTCGGGGAAGACGACTTTATTGAATTGCATCTCAGGCATTGATTTGCCCGACAGTGGAAATGTGACTTTGCAAGAAAAGCTGGTCGATTACCAGTCGGAAACCGAACGCACCCGCTTGCGCAGGGAGCAGATTGGCATGGTGTTTCAATTTTTCAATTTGATACCCACTTTGACGGCTAGGGAAAACGTGGCCTTGCCTTTTCTAATCAATGGAATCAGAAGCAAAGACTCAGTAAAAAGAGTGGATGATCTGCTGGCGGAAGTCGGCATGAGCCAGCGCAGCGACCATCTGCCATTTCAATTGTCGGGCGGGGAAATGCAATTGGTGTCCATTGCTAGGGCCTTGGCGCGAAGGCCAGCCTTGTTGCTGGCCGACGAACCGACTGGCAATGTCAATCCCCATATTGGTCGGTCCATCATGGAGATACTTCGTGCCACCGCGAAGCGCGAAAACACTGGTTTGCTAATGGTGACGCATAGTCCCGAACATGCCGCTTGGGCGGATCGTATATGCTTCTTAAAAGACGGGCAGATTGCCGATGAATTGCACCATGAGGGTCAGCGCGATGTGTTGGCCCCCATCCATGCAAAGTTGTTGGCTTTGGAGATTTGAATGAATCTTAGGCTTGCCGCGCATTTGGCTAGTCGCAGCCTAAACCATCATCGCACCGTGGTGATGGCAACCGTACTCGGCGTCGCGCTGGGTATGGCGGTCGTCGCATCCATCCTCATCGTGGATTATCACAGCACGCAAGCCCGCATCCAACCCCGCTTGACAGAACCCCCTTTGATTTCCACCGATCCCTTGCTGTTTGGAGCAGGCAAAACCCATTTGAACATCTTACGGGTTTCATTTGAACATGGCGAACCCGGACAAGACGATCAGAAGAATCGTTTTCCCAGTCAAGAAGGGAAGGTGAATGAGGCATTGTCCGCCGAGTCTTTGCCCAGTCGACGTGGCGAGGAGGATTATCAAGCCATGCGGTTGGCGGTGCGCTTGGCTTCGTTGCTGGCCTTTTCGGTGGGCGCGGTGATTGTGTTTTATACGATGCGCTTTTCCGTGACTTCGCGCAGCCGGGAATTTTGTTTGCTGCTGTGTTTGGGGGAAAGCCGAACGAATGTGGTGTTATCCCTGCTAATGGAAACCTTGGTTTTGGGTCTATTTGGCACGGTGTTGGGTTTGCTGGCTGCTTTTCCCATCGCGATGCTGCTGATGAATGCGGGCATTTCCACGACCGGGCGGGTTCCGGCGGCGGGTTTTGCCATCCCCTGGGTTGAATTAGTGGCAATGGGGGGTTTGAGTGTGTTGATTGCGCTATTAGCCGTGTTCGGTCCGGCCCGGGCGATCTTCAAAATGAAAATCATCGATGTATTGCAACCCCGCTTTCTGACCAGTGAGATTGACGAAAGCAGTTTGCAGATTCGGGGGTTTTCTTTGTTGATTCCGCCTTTGTTGGCAGCGGCTTATTTGGCAATGCGGCCTTTTTTGCTGTCGTGGCTGTCGGTGGTGGAGTTTTTCCTATTGGAATCTGGATTTGTTTTGGTGCTGACTGTGCTGGGCTTATGGTGGATGAACCCTTTACTGCGCGGCTTGATTTTGCTGTTTGAAAAGGCATTGCAAGCTTTGCTACCATTGGAAACTTTGTTGGCGGGGCGACGCATGAGGCTGACTAGCCAAAAACTGGTTTTCACGATTGCCGGTGTCACCTTGGTATTCAGTTTGTTGACCGCCTTGCATACTATTACCCGTTCCCTCAAGCATGAAATCCAGCACTGGTCCGAGGAGGCGCTCAACCCTTATACCTTTTTTAGGAAAAATGAATGGTCGGCGATTAATCCTGAATTGTTCAATAGAATTCTGGAAGCCAATAAACTGTATTTTTTCAGGCTTTCGGACAAAGTGCGGGGTGAATTTCCGTTTCGGCTGATTGCTGCTGCGGATGTCAACCCCTATTTGCTGAATCAAGGCAAGCAACCCCTGCTTCCGGGGACAGTCATCGCTTCGCGTACTCTCGCCGCACGATTTGATTTAAAGCCCGGTGATCGAGTGGTGATAGAAAGCGATAAAGCGAAATACCGCTTTCCGGTCATCGATGTCACCGATATGCTAGGGTTTTATGCGGAAGACGGTCAATATGTGGACCTTAAATCTTATCTGTTATTTAGCGATGGCAATCCATTGTTTGCCGACAATCTGGAAAAAACCTTGGGTAAATTTGCCGTCATTCGCACCAAGCAGGAAGGAGGCTTTCCCAGTCGGCAGGCGTTAGCGGAGTTGAAGCCTTTTTATTCGATGACGAAAGAAGGGTATGCCTTGAAGCGTTGGCAACAAGCCGAGATTGACCGGGATTTTCTGATTTTCGATTTTATTTTGGTTATGACGATTGTATTGGCCGCTGTGGGTGTCACCAATAATATGATGATTCAGGTGTATACACGGGGGCGGGAATTCTCTGTGCTGCGAACCTTGGGGGTGTCTAGCGCCCAGACCGTGCGACTATTATTGGTCGAGGGCAGCATCATTGGTTTGGTGGCGGCTTTGTTGGCGATCCTGTTAGGCAATGCCATGGGGGCGATTAGTGTTTCCTTCCTTGACCGGTTTACTTTGTTTGAATATGAATTTGTTTATTCCATCCGCGATAGTTTATGGATTACATTGCTGACCGTGGCAACCTGCTCCATCGCGGCGGTCTATCCGGCATTGGTGGCCAACCGCATCTCATCGGCGGAGTCTTTGCATTATGAGTAAGGAATACTTGTCAGCAATTCTCAGTTAAAATAACTTTTTATCCACTATAACCCATCATGAACTCTCCCCGCATCGGTTTCATCAGTCTCGGTTGCCCTAAAGCCTTAGTTGACAGCGAACGCATTCTCACCCAACTCCGCGCTGAAGGCTACGATATGACTCCCTCCTACCGCGATGCCGACTTGGTGGTGGTGAATACCTGCGGTTTTATCGATGCCGCCGTGGAGGAATCGCTGGATGCCATTGGCGAAGCCTTGGCAGAAAATGGAAAAGTCATCGTGACCGGTTGCTTGGGGGCAAGGGAGGCAGAAATTCGCGCCCGTCATCCACAAGTTTTGAAAATTACCGGAGCCCATGCATACGAAGAAGTTGTCAATGCCGTGCATGAGCACGTGCCGCCGCTGCATGATCCCTTTGTGCATTTGGTTCCGCCGCAAGGCATCAAGCTGACGCCGCGTCATTATGCTTACTTGAAAATCTCGGAAGGCTGCAATCATCGTTGCACGTTTTGCATCATTCCCTCCCTGCGTGGCGACTTGGTTAGCCGTCCCATCGGCGAGGTCATGGGCGAAGCGGAACGCTTGGTCAAAGCAGGCGTGAAGGAATTGTTGGTGGTGTCACAGGATACGAGCGCCTATGGCGTGGATATGAAATACCGCACCAGTTTTTGGGAAGGCCGACCCTTGAAAACCCGTTTTCAAGACTTGGCGCAAGCCTTGGGTGAGTTGGGCGTTTGGGTGCGACTGCATTATGTTTATCCTTACCCCCATGTGGATGAGATTGTTCCATTGATGGCGGAAGGTAAAATCCTGCCCTATTTGGATATTCCATTCCAACATTCCAGCCCGCGCATACTCAAGCTCATGAAGCGTCCGGCATCGAGTGAAGACAATTTGCAACGGATTCGGGCTTGGCGAGACATCTGCCCGGACATCACTATTCGTAGCACGTTCATCGTCGGTTTTCCCGGCGAGACCGACGAGGATTTTGAAGATTTGTTGGATTTTCTCGACCAAGCACAGCTAGACCGAGTAGGTTGCTTCGCTTATTCGCCGGTAGATGGCGCGGCAGCCAACCAACTGCCCGATGCCGTGCCGGAAGACATCAAACAAGAACGTCTAGGCCGATTCATGGAATTGCAAGAACAAATCAGCGCAGATCGTTTACAGGCCAAGGTCGGACGACGTGAAACGATATTGATCGACGAAGTCGTCGAGGAAGGCGCAGTGGGCAGAAGCCATGCCGATGCACCGGAAATTGACGGGCAAGTCTTCATTGACGGTGCGACCCATTTGCAAGTGGGCGAATTCGTCGAAGTGGAAATCGAAGAGGCCGACGAGCATGATCTGTGGGGGCATTTGTTGGCTTAACACAATCGAATAGGGATTTGTGCTGTGCTTTCTCGTCATTTGGCAAAATCGTAGGGTGGGCTAGGTGCGCATTTCAACAACCTTCCGTTTATCGCTGAGTATGGAGCGCACCGTAGCCCACCATTGCCGATCCGCCGCCGGTTTGGTGGGCTACGGCGCACGGCAAGCACCGAGTGGGGTCAAGGTTCCCGGTGTGTGCGCCTAGCCCACCCTACGATAGAGCGTTGATTACGCCAAAATGAGAATTGCTGGAATTTGTGAGCCTGAAAAAAATAGCTATTCTTGCACTTATTATCGCTTGACAGAGTGATATTGAAAATTTATTCTTTTGAACAGGCGCGAGTTAAACAACCCAATACCAAGCAGGTGACGTATGTGCAAGCTACGCTTTTCGCAAGATGCCCTTCAATCAATGGAAAATCATTTTTCCATCGACCAAATACAAGCCGAAGAACCAGCCATTCCTAGACTATGCTTGACACGGGCATCTGTTAACATCGGAACACTTCGCCGTAAGCGACGGCATTCCAACGATGGTTTAAAGCCAAAGCCATGGACACTTACGCGCCTATTGCCACAGTATCTCCTCTTCTTTATCACCCTCCTCACCTTAACCTCTCCCATCCTCAGCCACGCCGCCACCGCCGTCGGCGCAACCCCCGGTAGTTTTAAAGTCAGTGAAACCGGCGCGGCCACTTATAGCATTCCCCTCACCGTCCCGCCGGGAACGGCAGGCATGGCCCCGGCACTATCCCTCAACTATAACAGCCAAGGCGGCAACGGCCCACTCGGCGTGGGTTGGTCCTTGGGCGGTTTGTCTGCCATCACCCGTTGCCCCGCGACCATCGTGCAAGACGGCTTCAAAGGCGGGATTAATTATGACGGCAACGACCGCTATTGTTTGGATGGTCAACGGCTCGTCGCCGTGTCCGGGGCGTATGGCGCAGACGGCACGGAATACCGCACTGAAACCGAGAGCTATACCCACGTCATGTCCTATGGCACGGCAGGCAATGGCCCGGCATGGTTCAAGGCATGGACGAAAGCCGGGCAAATCATCGAATACGGCGCTACCGCCGACTCCCGGATCGAAGCCCAAGGCAAGCCCACCGTCAGGCTGTGGAATGTCAACAAAATCAGCGACACCAAGGGCAATTATCTGACGGCTTCTTACACGGAGGATAACGCCAATGGCGAGGCTTATATTAACCGGATTGACTATACCGGCAACGCGGCGGCGGGAGTCGCGCCATTTGCTTCGGTGCAGTTTGTTTATGAAGCTAGGATAGATGTTGAGAATGGCTACGAAGTCGGTTCGATAATTAAATTTTCTAAGCGCATTATTAATTTTAAAAATTACAATAATACAGCTTTAATAAAAGATTATAGATTAGTTTATGAGCAATCAAGCATAACCCAGCGCTCACGTCTCAGTAAATTGACCGAATGCGATGGATTGACACCCAAGAATTGCCTGCAACCGACAATTTTTGAATGGCCAACAGAAAGCAATGACTTGATCGAGCCAAATCCTAGTAATCCTGCAATCCCCGTTTCGGTCAATGGCTATCTCTCACATCATGGCAGCGGGCAGTACATGCAAAATGGAGACTTCAATGGCGACGGAAAGATGGATTACATGTGGATTCCAAATGGTCAGCAATTTTGGAATGTGGCGTATTCGACTGGAAATGGTTTTAGTATAGTCGATCATGCGATTCCCGTTTCGGTCAATGGTTATCTTTCACAC
>CAIOOA010000156.1 GCA_903859815.1 uncultured Methylococcaceae bacterium
ACCGGCGATCCATTTGGATTATATGCCTGTGATGAGGGAATTCATTGGGACATCAGCCTGCCATTGCGTTTACATAAAGGCTTGTCAGATGAACTTCACAATCGCCTGATGCATTTTCAACCCAAGTCCAACAATGCTGATAGTTTATTGGAAGCCGCCAGCTTGTTGGGCAAGCAGCGGGCGTTAGTCTTTTTAGTGTCTGATTTTCACTGGCCTCAAGCCCAAATGGAAGAGTTATTGAATGCTTTAATCCGTCATGATGTCGTACCCGTGGTGTGTTGGGACAGCGGAGAATATGAAAACTTGCCAAGCTTTGGTTTGGCGCGAATGCAAGACCCGGAAACTGGTCAACGCCGCCTTTTATTCATGAGGCCCGCTTTGTTAAACACTATTCGCGAACGTTTCGAGACAAGAAAGCAGGAATTGATGCAGATTTGCATCCGGCATGGTCGTGAAGCTTTTTTTCTGCTGGATCGTTTTGACCCAGACGCATTGACGCAGTATTTTTACCATTCATGATGATCGTCAATCCTATTATCTCGGCTGGAAACCGCCGTCATTTTACTCAACAGGTTTACCTTTGGAGCCTGTTCGCTTTGTGCTTGGCATGGATTCCAGCTAAGGCCGAAACCTCTGCACCTATCCATAGTTTGGAAACTTCCTCGCCTCGCGATTTCGGCATCGTCATGGGAGACACAATAAGCAGCGAAATTCGCGTGAGAATGGATGTTGGTTATCAATTAGAAACGGCAAACTTACCCAAACCCGGCAGTGCCGTCAGTGATTATTTGGAAGTGCGCGAACTAAATTGGAGCCAGCAGACGCAAGATAATGAAACTACATATCGCATTAATCTGGTCTATCAAGTATTTAAGGGTGTCCGTGAACCGGAAACGCTGAACGTACCCGCCATTCCTTTGCGCTTCAAGCAAGATGATAAGCTGGTGGAAACCGAAGCCCCGGCTTGGAGTTTTACTTTGTCACCTATTATCTCCCCTAAACTATTGGATGAAGCAGTGATATTGCGTAGCGACCTACCTCTTCCTGCTATTAATAAATCAGGACACTGGCAATGGCTGGGAATATCTTTAAGCGGATTAATAGGGCTGGCATTCTATGCGGCTTGGCACTTAGGGCTTCCGCCTTTCAATCGCCGAACACCTCCTTTTGTTCGTACAGCTTCTGCGCTGAAAAAACTCAATAAGCAACCGGCAAGCCTGATAAATTATCGACAAGGCATCAAATTACTGCATGACGCCTTGAATGAAACCGCCGGATATAGTTTATTTGCCAAACATTTGCCAAAATTTTTGGAAGAATATCCACAATTGCATCATTTAAAACCTGATCTGGAACAATTTTTCGCAGCATCCAATCAAGCATTCTTTGCGACTGCGACGACAGAACCCGCAGACTATTCATTGACGAGGTTGGAAAAATTATGCAGGGAATTAGCCCACACATGGCATAAAAAGCAATGAATCTTGCTTTTGAACAGCCTTGGGGATTATTGCTTGGGCTTTTTGCGATCATCCCCCTAATAAAAAGCGGGCAGAAACCCATTTCTTATTCTAGCTTGGTATTATTGCCGGAGGACCGTCTATCATTTTGGTTGGATCTTGCTTTGCGAATATTGGCAAGCTTAACCGCATTATTGATAGTGCTTGGAATGGCAGGGCCGTATCTCAAGGAACAATGGGTCGATAAAATCGGCTCAGGAGCGCATATTGTCTTATTGGTGGATCGCAGCAGCAGCATGAATGAAAACTTTTCCGGCACGTATTTAGGCGGTACTTCCAGTGAAAGCAAAAGTGCGATTGCCTCCCGGCTTTTGGCCGAATTTGTCGAACGTCGCAAACAGGATTTGTTTGCTGTCGTGACTTTCAGCGCGGCACCGATTTATGTTTTGCCATTAACCCAAGACCACGAGGCCGTGCGCTCCGCCATTCTCGCTTTAGGCGGAAGAGGACATGGCATCACGAATATTGCACCGGGATTGGCAATGGCTTTGGAACATTTCAGCGGTAAACCCGTCACCGGCTCGCGGATCGTATTATTAGTGTCTGACGGCGCGGCGAGAATGGAACCGGAAATCGCCGAATCTTTACGCCAGATATTTCACGATGAACAAGCGGCATTATATTGGATTTATTTACGTAATCCAAAAGGTGGTAAGCTTACCGAAGCGCCGAAAAACGCCAACGAAAGCACTTCACCAGAATATTATCTGCATCAGTACTTTGAATCGCTCGGCATTCCGTATCAAGCATTCGAGGCAGATAATCCAAAAGCCTTGCAAGATGCTATCGCCATCGTGGAAAGATTAGAAAACCGGCCTTTAGTTTATCAGGAAAAACTACCAAGGCAGGATTTATCCGGGCGGTGCTACGGCGCTGCGCTAATTTGCTTATTGGTATTGCTCGCATTCCAAACTCTGGAGGTCAAAGCATGGAACCTTTAAAACTCAGACGATTGCCAATAAAGTTTTATGGATTAAGCCTGATATTCCTCATCGGAATAATCGTTCAAGGCTTCAAATTATATACCATATACAGCTTGCAACAGGCTATTGAACATCCTGATGCGATAATAGTGGATGAAAATACGCCTTCCAAGCTTATTTTTGCCAAAGCCATGCATCTAACCCAGATTGGAAAAACGGGCGAGGCCATACGACTATATTCCAGCCTTCGCAATACCAAAGACTTGGATTTGCGCGCCCGATCAATGCATAACTTGGCGAATATTTATCTTCACGACGGCGCACAACATTGGAATGCCCGTGGTGTGTTAGATTACAATTATGTCACCACTCAAGTTGAATTAGCCAAGCAAAATTATCGTGAAGCCTTGCGGATCAATCCCGATAATTGGGATGCCCGTTATAATTTGGAATACGCATTGCGCATCACCCCTCCCCCTAAGGAGAAACCTAAATCCGATTTTAAAGGCACCAAACCTAGTGTCTTTTCCACCTTGCCCGGTTTGCCGGGGGGCGGGCCGTGAAGATTATTCGGGCTTTTGTCATGAATAACCCTATCAATCTGGGTTGGCGTGTTTATAGTTTGACACTTGCCGCTTTATTATTGGCAGCCTGTCTTTTCAAACCAACTTTCACGATGAATCGCCCGGTTTTTCGTTATTTATTGGTGATTGATATTACGCAAAGCATGAATGCCAACGACTATCATCAAGAAGGTTTTCCCGCTGACCGCTTAGGTTTCGTCAAAGCCACCATTCGACAAGCGCTGGAACATTTACCATGTGGATCAGAGGTGGGTTTAGGCTTGTTCACCACGCGCAATAGCCAAGTATTATTTGAACCTCTGGAAATTTGCGGTCACTTCCCACTGATTACCAATGTGCTGGAACATATTGACTGGCGCATGGCATGGGCAGCCGATAGCCATATTGCACGGGGTTTGTTCACGGGCTTGCGTGAAACTGCCGCCAGAGGAAAGGATACTCGTCTTGTTTTTTTTACGGATGGACAACAATTTCCGCCTGAACCTGATCCGCCTCCTTTCGATGGTCAACCCGGTGCAATAGCAGGAATCGTTGTCGGCGTGGGTGGTTCTCAAGCCGTCCCCATCCCGCGACTGGACAAAGAAAACCGACCAATAGGATTTAGATTTGCGGGATTATCTGCCACCCTCCGCCATACCGACTGATGGATCTAGACTTTATCTTTCTCGCCTTGATGAAACAAATTTAATTCGCCTAGCCGCAATCACAGGCTTAAGCTATCATAGGTTGGAAAAGCCAGAAGATTTAACCCATGCCTTATTGGAAAAGGATTTGGCCTCTGAACATCGGATTGCCGTCGATATTCGTTGGACTTTGGCATTAATGGCTTTATTGCTTTTATTGCTTACCCGTTTCAATCTACTGAAACGAAAAATCCCATTTTAATATGAAAATGCCAAAAATATTAATCTTACTTGGCCTAGGTTTGCTTTCCCTTGGTCTAATTCTAAGTTTCTTCCCAAATAGTTTATATTGGTTTGGTAGATTGCCTGGGGATATTCGTATTGAAGAGGATAATCACTTCATATTCTTTCCGATCACCTCACTGATTATTATCAGCATAATTCTCAGCCTTCTTTTTAATTTATTCTTGAGAAAATAACAGAAGATAACCACTCACATCATTTTATACACATACTAACCGGAAAATTCATGGACAAAACCACATTACTGCAAGAAACCATAGAACACATTGATGTGGCATCATTTGATTCAACACCCATCATCAATGCCATGCGCAAAATGGCATTTTCATCTAGGGATACAGCAGCAGCGGCAGACATTTTTTTGCGCATGATTCAAGATAATGGCTGCACGAATATATTGACTTTGGCCGGTAGTACCAGCGCGGCAGGTTGTATGCAAGTTTATGTCGACATGGTCAAATATGGCATGATTGATGTCATCGTTGCCACGGGAGCATCCATTGTAGATATGGATTTTTTTGAAGCGCTAGGCTATAAACATTATCAGGGAAGCACACAAGTCGATGATAAAAAACTCAGAGAACTCTATATCGATAGGATTTATAATGTCTATATAGATGAGGAAGAACTGCGGCAATGTGATGATGTGGTAAAAATGATTGCCGACAGCTTACCGCCCAGACCGTATTCATCGAGAGAGTTTATTCACGCAATGGGGAAGTATTTGACCACTCATTCAGTCAAACATAATTCCTTAGTACAAATTGCATATGAAAGGGACATACCCATTTTTTGCCCTGCTTTCACCGATAGTAGTGCGGGGTTTGGATTGGTCAAGCATCAAGTTGAAAATCCTCAAAACCATATCTCCCTAGACTCCATCAAAGATTTTTGGGAATTGACCAAAATCAAAATTGCCGCCGAAACGACAGGACTGTTTATGATCGGGGGCGGCGTTCCGAAGAATTTTGCACAGGATACCGTAATTTGCGCAGAAATGCTGGGACATGAAGTTCCCATGCATCAATATGCCGTGCAAATTACGGTTGCTGATGTTCGAGATGGTGCATGTTCCAGTTCCACTTTGAAAGAAGCTGCTTCATGGGGAAAAGTGGATACGATTTATGAGCAAATGGTTTATGCAGAGGCCAGCACTGTTTTACCCTTGATTGTCAGTTATGCTTATCATCATGGAAGCTGGCGTAAACGTGCTACGAAAGCTTGGAATCGCTATTTGGAATGATGGATAAAATTTCCATTAGGGAAATAACGCCCAAAAAAAACCCCCGGACCTTGCGGTCGGGGGGTTTGGGTTGGGTGCCTGGCAGTGCCCTACTTTCGCATGGGGGTCCACACTATCATCGGCGCTGGGCGGTTTCACTTCCGAGGTCGGGATGGGATCGGGTGGTGCCCGC
>CAIOOA010000157.1 GCA_903859815.1 uncultured Methylococcaceae bacterium
ATAAAAGGATAGGTTCCATCAGGGTTTTTGATCTTGAATTGAATCTGGGAGGAACAGGCTGTTCCGTTATAGAGCAGCGTAAGAGCAGCGAAAGTATTTGTATTAGGATCACCAAATGCGTGATTTGCATCATAATCGCAAATATAGGTGTCTTGTGCGGTTGTGGAAAAAATGGCACTGGCTGGTACGGGCATTAACCCGGATAGCAGCACAGCGGCCGTGGTTAATTTTAGACGACTGTTCATGGTTATTATACCCTTTGCATTATCAAAAAATGAAGGTTAGGGGAATTTTCTTATCATCGCATCAACCATAATTGTGCGACTGAAACGCCATATACGTCAATCTCATTTCTACATTAAATTTCGAGAAGACTCGTATAATGAGGGAAAGCCGTCCGTTTGGTTAGCTTTCCCAAGAAAAAAACTAAGTCTTATCAGTCTGATTTAGCCGGTATTCCTCATCCCCGCCGCTATGGCATTGATGGTTCGCAACAACACCGTTGTCCACGGATTTTCCTCACCCGGTGCTTCAGGATATTCGCGAAGCCTACGTAAAAGGCTGATTTGCAGATGATTTAAAGGATCCAAGTAAATGTTGCGTCTAGCCAGTGAAACAGCCAGCATAGGGTCTTCTTGCAACAAGTAATCCAAACCAGAAATCTCCAATACCTGTGAGCAGGTGCGATGGTATTCTGTTTCTATCAGGCCAAAGATTCGGTTACCTACTTCCTCATCCAAACATAACCTAGCGTAACCCTTGGCTATTTGCATTTCCGATTTTAATAGTGACATTTGGGTTTTGCCCAGTAGCGAACGCAAAAATGGCCAGTTTTGGTAAAGGTCGCGTAATTTTTCAAGATTGTGTGGTTCATCGCCCCTATAGGCTTCCAAGGCTTTGCCGATTCCATACCAAGCGGGTAGGGTTTGTCGAGATTGCGCCCAAGCAAATACCCAAGCTATTGCTCGTACAGAAAATTTCGACCGATCACCTTTTTTTCGATAGGAAGGGCGAGAACCGATATTCATCAAGCCGATTTCGTTGAGTGGGGTCGCCTCGTAAAAGTAGTCCAAAAATCCCGGTTCGTGCTCGGTGAGCTGTCTGAAGTATCCCTCGCCGCGTTTGGCGATGGATGCCATCAGCTCCCCGTATTCCTCCGATTCTGTCTGTACCGGGCGGACGAGGTTGACACTGGCCTTCATCAGGCCGCTCACACCCATGGTCAATTCATAGGCAGCAGTCTCGCGATTATTGTATTTGTAGAAAATGGTTTCGCCCTGCTCGGTGAATTTGATCTGTCCGCGCACCGTCCCCGGAGGTTGGGCCAAGATGGCTTCATGGGTCGGGCCACCCCCGCGTCCGACCGTGCCACCTCGACCATGGAATATCCTGCATACGATGTCGCGCTCCTCGGTGATCCTGATGATTTTCTTTTGCGCCTCGTAAAGGTTCCACGCACTGGCTAGGATGCCGCCGTCTTTGCAAGAGTCCGAGTAGCCGAGCATGACTTCTTGACCCTCGCCGAATGCACGTAGGCAATCGCGGTAAAGGGGGTTGTCGAGCAGGGTCGTCAGCACCGATTCGATATGTTCCATGTCGCGAATGGTTTCAAACAGGGGGCTTACGCCTATATGGCAATAAACCCGTCCGGCAATGCGTCCGGCGAGTCCATGCTGTGCCCCGAGAAAGATCACTTCCATCACGTTACTGGCAGAGTGTGTCATGGAGATCACATATCGACCAAAGCATTCAGGCCCAATTTCGCGGCGCATTTGCGCCATGACTTTGAACACGCGCAGAATCTCGGCGGTGGAATCGCTGAGTTTCCTGAGGTCGTAGTCGAGTGCATTGGGGTTGGCAATGCCCTCGGCAAGCAGTTCAATCCTTTTCTCTTCCGTCAGGTCTAGGTAGTCGATATTCAGGGCGGCTTTGAGAATCTCGGCCACCGCTTCGGCATGGCGGGTGGATTCTTGCCGGACATCCAACTGCATGAGATGAAAGCCGAAGGTTTCAACCAAGCGGATAGTGTCCTGCAATGCGCTGGCGGCAATGGCCGCATCGCCATGGGCAATCAAAGAATCACGGATGATCAATAATTCTCTCAAAAAGCTTTTCGCATCAGGAAAGCAATCCTCGACATTGGTGGCCGGTTCTCCGTTGAGTTGCGAAATGATTGCGGCCATGTTGCGTTGGATGCGATAGCGCAAAAACGCGATTTTGCGGCGGTAAGGCTCGTTTGCGAACAAGCTGCGCAAATGAGGGAAGGCATGGTCAGCCATTGCGTTGTCCTCTGCCAAACCGCGCAAGAATTGCTCGGACGGATTGCAAAAGCGACCTGAAAGCGAAAGCTCATCGTCCAATATTTCCAAGCGGCGGAGGTATTCTTCAAGTACGACCCGGGCTTGCATGCGCAAGGCGAGGACGGTCGTTTCCGACTTGACGTTAGGGTTGCCGTCGCGGTCGCCACCAATCCAAGAACCAAAGCGCAGGAAGCCCGGTATGCGAATTTCCCTTGCGGCTTTCTCTCCGTAAGTATCGCGCACAGCCAAGCTTAAATTGCGGTAAATTTCAGTCACTGCTTGGAAAAGGGAATTGGGGAAATAAAACAGTCCATTGCCAATTTCGTCTCTAACTTCCAGTTTGCGCGCCCGTAACTCATCCGTTTTCCACAAGATTTGGATCTGCGTTTGCAAGTGTTCGATGGTTTGTGCGCGATAGAATCCTTGGCAGCGGGGGTCGTCAAGTTGTTCGATGTTGACGAAGATTTTGCGCAAGGCTTCGATGATGGTGCGTCGTTTGGCTTCGGTGGGATGGGCGGTCAGCACCGGCTGGTAGTGCAGTTTATCGAAAAGAGTCTGCAATTCTTGCTGGGTCATGCCCTCTTCGCGGAACAGCATCAAGGTGTCACGAAATGAACCTTTCCAAAAATGGCCGCCTTTCTCAGCTTGTTTACGCCGAAGCTTGAGTTGAAAAGCTTCTTCCGCGCTATTGGCCAAATTGAAGTAAAGTTGGCATGCCCTGACCATCTGTCCGACTGTTTCAGGTGGTAAGCTATTGATTATGGATAATAATTGTTGACGAAGGGTGTCATCATCGTGCAACCGCAATTGGGCGAAGCCGTGTCTTATCTGGTGCAGGGTTTGAAATGTCTCAGGATCGGATTGGGCCTTTAGCACCCTCGCCAAAAGAACGCTCAACAGTCTTATGCGTTTGCGGAGTTCCCGGTAAAAATCGCGGGACTGGGTGCTAGACGCTTCCGGCTGCGTAATAGGGCTAGAGGCGGATGTAGGTGCTTGAGGCAAGGATGGCAGCGTTTGCATGACGTATTCCTAATTCAGGGGAGTAAAGGATTGTGTTTATCCTGCCACAAGAAATCGTCTGGAAAAAATTTATTGGTCTTTATGGGTTGCATTTTTGGTAAATGCTTAATTTACACTGCTTTGCATTTCTTGTGTTTGCCAGCCTCCGCCCAGTGCTTTATACAAAGCCACTAACTGTGCCGATAGCTTGGCTTGGCTGTCCACCAATTCCCGCTGCGTCTGGAACAAGGCGCGTTCTGCCGTCAGCACATCAAGATAGGCGGTCAGCCCCTTGGTGTAGCGCTCGATGGATAGGGTCAGTGCCAAACGCTGGGCTTCAACGGCTTTTTCCAATGATGCAATGCGAATCTGCTCTTGGGCATGGGCAACGAGGGCATCCTCGACCTCTTTGAACGCTTTTAACACAGTGGATTGATAGGTCAAGAAGCTTTGTTCGTTTAGGGCTTCCTTGGCGCGGAGATTGGCTTGCAGCCGTCCCCAGTTGAACACTGGCATACTCAGCGAAGAAAGCAGCGACCAAGATTGCCCCATGGGGGTCAAAGCGGTTAAATTGGTGTTTTGAGCGCCGAGAAAGGCATTCAGCTTAAGCTTGGGGTATAGCTCTGCTGTAGCCACACCGATATTGGCGTTACTGACGGCTAATTTGCGTTCGGCTTCGCGGATGTCGGGCCTACGGCGCAATAACTCGGAAGGCAAATCTGCTTGTGCCGGATCGATGCTGGAAGGCAACGGCCCTTCCTGTTGCAAGCGGTGGGCGAACTTACCGGGGGCTTGCCCAAGCAGTATGCCCAATGCGTGTATGGATTGCCTTGCCAAGGCTTCGTAAACGGGTGCTTGGGAGCGAGTTTCCGCCGTTAGCCCTTCGGTTTGGGCCACTTCCAACTCCGAGGTCAGGCCGGCTTGATAGCGCAGGCGAACCAGTTCCAGCGTGTTTTCCTGGCTTTTGAGGTTGTCCCGCGTCACTGCCAGTAGTTGTTGGTTAGAGCGCAATTCGATGTAGTTTCTAGCCACCTCGCCCAAAAGGCTTACCAACACATTGCGCCGATTTTCCTCCTGTGCCTCTAAATTGGCTTCGGCAGCTTCGACGGACCGCCTGATCCCGCCAAAAATGTCCACTTCCCAAGACGCATCGAAACCCGTTTGGAAGATACTGATGGTTTGAGTACTGGTGTTGATGCCGCCGCCGCTCCCGGATAGCCCACCCACGCTCGCATTGCCGAAATTGGCATTGTTTTGGCGGCCCATGACATCAGTACGTGCGCTAAATGTAGGCAATAAGTTGGTAAAGCTGGAATCCCGGTTGGCGCGGGCTTCGCGGACTCGACTTTCCGCCAGTTTCAAATCCAAATTGGATTGGATGGCTGCTTTAATCAACCAGTTAAGGGTAGGGTCATTAAAGGTTTTCCACCAGTCGTTCAAGTGCATCGATTGTGGATCAGCCAATGGAGCCTCTGTCCAATGGGTTGGCACTTCGGTTTTTGGTTGGACATAGTCCGGGCCAACGGCACAACCTGCAACCAATAAACCGTTCATGCCTCCCATGAAGGCGATGCGAATCGCCAAAGTTACGAGTTCCGAGCTAGGCGTGGCAACATTCATTACCGTTTACCTGTTTTATTGGAGGGCGTGGTTTGCCGTTCGGGGGCTGTCTCTGGGGCTTCTATGAACACATCCATTTGTTGCCCCACGTAGGCAGGCATGGAGGAGCGGTCAAAGCTATAAAGCGCTTGCAGGACACGAGTGTCGACTCGCTCGGTGCTGTCGCCGGTCAAGGACTTTTTCGGAATGATGTAAGGCTCCACCCAAACGAGGTTTAAATCGGTCCTGAAATTGCGATTGCCGCGCAAATAGGCCACCGCTTTGCCTTCCTTGCGGAAGCGCCAAGCATCGTTTTCGTCAATGTCCACGCGGATGTGCAATTGATCCAAGTTGCCCAACACCATCAATGGGCTATTGCCCACGCCGGCCGGGGCGAATTCGCCGGGGCGAATATTGATCTGCAACGCTTCACCCGCCACTGGGGCATGTATCACCAAACGATCCAGCGTAGTCTGGGTGGCAGCCAGTTCGGCTTCATTTTGCAACACTTGGGCACGGGCGCTATCCGCCCTCGCTTTGGCGATCAAATAGGCGTTGCGCCTGCGGTCCAAGTCTTCCTTGCTGATGGCGCGACGGTCAGTCACTGCCTCAATCAGATCGAGCATGGATTTGGTGTCGGTGACGGAGGCTTCGGCTTCGCTGACCATGGCCTTGGCCTTGGCAAGATTGGCTTTGCGCACACCCAATTCAGCAAGCACTTCACGGTCGTCAATGCGGAACAAGATGTCCCCTGCCTTCACTTTATCGCCGACCTTCACATTGACTTGCTGAATGATCCCGCTTAGCGGTGTTCCGACCGAAATATTCTGGCTCTTAGCCTCGACAATGCCCGCCCCTGCAATGAAGGAAGGGAAGGGCGAGTTTGCCGGTTCGGCAGCGGGTTGGGCGATAGGTGTAGGCTGGTTGCCGTTGACGACAGAATAAACGCCGAAGCCAAAGCCTATGGCAGCGAGTAAAGGTAGGGTGTATTTGGGTAACATCTTGGCCTCTAAAAATTAGGTAGGGGCAGGTTCCGAACCTACCCGAAGGGGTCGAATCTTACCCCTACAACTTGTCGACTGAATCAACCACTTTGTCGATATGCCCGTCATCCATCCGTGCGATGCGGTCGGCGAATCCAAAAATTCGAGCATCATGAGTCACGATGACCAAGGCGCGATCTTGATGCAAGGCGACTTCTTTCAGTAAATCCATCACGGTATGGCCGGTTTCATGGTCGAGGGCGCTGGTGGGTTCGTCACAGACGATTAGTCTCGGGTCATGCACGAGGGCGCGGGCAATGGCCACCCGCTGTTGTTGTCCGCCGGAAAGTTGCGAGGGTAAGGATTTGCCACGCGAACCCAAGCCCACTTGTTCCAGTACCTTGGCGGCTTTCTTTTCTGCTATCTGCCGTTTGACCCCATTGATGATAAGGGGTATCGAAACATTCTCGACGGCGTTCAAGCTAGGTAGCAAGTTAAAGGCTTGGAACACGAAACCAATATTGCGGGCTCGAAACTTTAGCTTTTGACCACTGCGCATGTGCATCAAATCTTCCCCGAACACTTCACACGATCCCGCGTCTTGGTCAAGAATGCCCGCGATCACCGAAATCAGGGTAGTCTTGCCACATCCCGATGGACCGACCAGCATCATCAACTCCCCCATGTTGATTTCAAGATCAATGCCTCCTAAGGCGACAACCTTGTCCCCGCCGGCGTCGTAGGTTTTGACTACGCTCTTGCATCGCACCGCCGCGCTAGTTTGAGCTTGCATGGTGTCACCCCTTGAAAACAATCGCCGGTTCCAATTTGATGACTTTGCGAATACTGATGAGCGCTGCAAAGATGCAGATCAAGGTCACACCCGCACCACTGAAAACGAGCAGTTGCCAAGGGAATTTAAAGGCCATGATGGTGTTGCGCATGGCATAACCGAATAAGGCGGTCAAACCAACGCCCAACCCGTAGCCAATCATGCCCACAAGAATGGCTTGCAGCAATATCATTCGCAGCAAGGTCCAGTTGCTAGTCCCCATGGCCTTCAACACGCCAAATTGGCGGAGATTTTCCAGCGTAAAGTTATAGAATGTCTGCCCTGCAATCGCAGCGCCTACGATGAACCCCAAGGTGACGGATATGCCGAAATTGATCGGAATGCCCGTGTTTTTCATGAAGTAGTTCCAAGTCAAATCCATGAACTCTTTCTGCGAGTAGGCAGCCAGACCTGTGGCTTCTTGAATGCGTCTGGTCAATGTTGGGATGTCAGTGCCGGGCATGGCCTTCACCAATACGAAAGATAGCATTTTGCGTTCCCTAGGCGCATAACGGATGGCTCGTGAATAGGTTGTATAAACGACGGGTTGGGATTGGAACGTTTTGGTGGTTTTGGCAATGCCCACCACGATGGCTCGTTTGTCGTTCAGTTCCAGGGAATCGCCGATTTTCAAAGGCACGGGTTTGCCTCCCGGCGTGAGGGGTGGCTTGGCGAGTTTGTCTTTTGCACCGTCGATATCCACAATCACTCCGTCGCTACGGCGCAGGTCCTCCAATTTCCCTTCGAGCATGATGGGCGGGCCACCGATTAGCGTGGCATCGTCGAGTCCGATCACGTTGCAAGTTTGAAACGTGCCGTCGGCCATTCTGGCCTTCAGCAGTCCCTTGTACAAAGGCATGGCCCATTTCACGCCCGCCACTCCACGCACCCGATAAAGTTTGGTGTCCTGCAAGGGTTTCACATCATCGATGAACTGCACTTTCGGGTCCATCACCCAAATATCTGGAAGCCCAAGATCGGAGATGAAGCTGAAGGACCGGGTCATCAAACCGACGAAAATGGCAGGTTGCTGGGTCATGATTAGCGAAGCGAAGGTTAGCCCCATGATGATACCCAAATATTTGCCCCGGTCGCCCATGAGCATTTTTAGTGCGATGTGGTTCATGCTTGCCCTTGTTGGTTGATATGTTTGAGCGCGGTCAAAGAAAACCGGGCGATATGCTCGGCGGTGCGTTTGATTTCATCCGGGTTGGCGATGACTTCGGGACAGATTCGGTCAATGACAGAGTGTGAATGTTTGTACATCAGGCATTGACCTACAACGCTCAAAATACAGCGATAAATGTCAGTATCGCTCCAACCCGTTCCAAGCAGTTCGGGTATGATCTCTTTCAACATTTTGAATTGGGGGTTGATTGCCGTGCTGATAATTCCGTCCAAGGCGCTAGTGGGGTCGGCAATTTCACGCGCAATCAGCTTGGCATGATGGCCGAGCGCCGACTCGTCCAACAGCCTGTGAAGGAATACTTGAATGTAGTCGGTCAGGCGCTGCTCGGCGGGCAAGCTGGAATTCAAGCTGTCGCGCAACGGATAGCGTAGGTCGGCTTGGTGAAATGCAAAGTTGAGGGACTCGGCATAGAGTTTCTCCTTGCCACCGAAATAATAATTCACCGATGCTTGGTTGACTTCGGCCTTGGCGCAAATGTCCCGAACGGTCGCCTCACGAAAGCCACGTTCGGCAAAAATTTCCACTGCGGCCATTAGCAAACGGTCGCGGCTTGGGTCGTTGCATGAAGGTACGGACATTATTAAACGCCTATTTAAAACGATTGTTACAAACAATTGTATTAAACAGGTGTTTTAGTGTCAATAAAAAACGACTCGTTTTGAAATTCAAGCCGGTCTTTAATCTAGGATGGAGGGGATACGAAAGGCGATAAGCGACAAGCGCTCACAATGTGGGGGATCGTTTTCGGCGGTTAACCTTGCGGGGAAGAAGAGGCATAATACGCCCATTTGGTGCAAAGACTATGGGGCGGAATTGTTGACACAAATATCTGTAGGACTGGATAGGGACAAGCCCATGCCGGAGCCTAAGCAGGACAATTCAATAGAATTGCTACCAAGTGGCGAAAGCGAACGGTTTTACTTGGAGCAGTTCATGGGAAATTTGACGCTGAATGGAACGGAGAGGCTCAAGTCACTGCCCAAACAGGGCATGAACTGTTAATTTCACATCAATTGTTCACCGATGACAAGACCGGCCTACTGAAAATCACTAAAAACAGCCGAGAGAGATATGTTTTGTTTGTGGCAGATACAATTATAAATCCTAATGAAATATGGCTGAGAGAAGGTGAACACGAAAGTTCCGCCTTGTATCTGTTGTCAAGGTTTCAGATTAAGCGTGATGTAGCTAGTGTACTAACGGTTTTCAGGAAACAAGGGAAATTGTGGGAGGGTTGGACTGGATACCAAAGCTTTGACTGGAATTATTTCAAGACAAAGCGAGATGGTGTTTTGATTTATCAGAGATAGATGTGGCAGGTAAGGAGCCTGTTTACTTACCTGCCCCAATTGACTACTGCTCACGCACTAACAGGAGCGTCGTCGGTCAACCGTTACACCCGATAAGATACACCAAACAACGGAAAGTTCAACCAACATTTCGTTCCACGTCGGAGCATGGGAACGATCAAAAAACGACTTGGTTTGGGGAAAACGAGTCGGTTTTTTCAAGGCTTGTCGGTATCTGCCGAGCTTGATTCAGGGGCTGAATGAGTGAAATAGCGGTCGATTGCCGCCAAGCTTCTGGAGAAAGACTGGCGAAGTGAACTTAGCGAGGCTTCCACATGGATTGGCGAAGATTCTTCAGAAGACAACGCACCTTCTAGCTGTTTGGCGGTGAGAGCGAGTTCTTTCAGTCTCAAAATGCCTGCAACACCATGGAGTTCATGGGCCAGTTGTTTCGCCTTCCGCACATTGCCTGACTGCAAGCAAGCCGTAATTTCACCGGGGTAGGAGGCATATTCAAGCGCCAATTGACTTAATTTCATCCGGTAAATATCAGGGGTTTGCCAAAATTTCAAGCCCGCTTCGATGTCCAGCACAGGTGGGCTTTCTGGAATTTGGCAAGGTGGCGCTGAGTATAGCATTTCTGCTTTTATCGGTTGAGGGTTGGGAAGCAATGCTGGTGAGTTGTTGGCTGAGGTCGATTTGTCATTTAAGCTAATGATTTGATTAGGATCAAGCCATTTCCACAGTTTGTCATAAAGCAATTCTTGGTCAACGGGTTTGGGAATGTGGTCGTTCATGCCGGCATTCAAGCAGTCGATGCGATCATTTTGGAAAGCCCCGGCGGTCATGGCTAGAATAGGAGTGTCCCTATATTGCGGCAGAATGCGTATTAGGCGGGTGGCATCCAAGCCATCCATTTCCGGCATCTGTATGTCCATCAAGATCAGTGCGTAAGCTGTCCTCTGCGCCATTTGCACAGCCTGACGACCGTTAATTGCGAGATCGACCACAAGCCCCGCTTGCTCTAAAAATCCTAAAGCCACCTCTTGGTTGAGGGAGTTGTCTTCCGCTAACAGGATGCGGGCTCCTTGGCAACGGTCGATCAACTTGGCGTTACTGGTTTGGGTCGATCTTAGTTGATTCTGCCTACTGCCGTTTGGGTCGGCACCCTTGCCCAACCGTGCGGTGAACCAGAAGGTGCTGCCCAGGCTTGGTTTGCTTTCCGCACCGGCATCGCCGCCCATCAACTGGGCTAACTGACGGGTAATCGCCAAGCCTAGGCCAGTGCCGCCGAATTTGCGAGTTGAACTCAAGTCGCCCTGCTCGAATGCGACGAATAGTTTTTGCAAAGACTCGGGTGAGATGCCAATCCCGGTATCCCTCACCGTAAAGCGAGCCAGAAGATCGGATTCGGTTTCCTCAATGATGTCAGCATTGACCCAAATCCCGCCTCTGTCGGTAAATTTGATCGCATTATCGATGTAATTCAGCATGGCTTGGCTAAGCCGTGTGAAATCGCCATACAACTGGGAAGGTAAGTAGTCGAGATCAACATGCAATGCCAAGCATTTTTTCATGGTTTTGTCTGACACCAAGTTATGAATCAGGTCGAACAACATGCGGGGGGTGAAATCCACCCTATCCAAACTTAGTTTGGATGCTTCTATCTTGGAAAAATCAAGGATATTGTTGAGTAGTTCCAGCAAATGGCGGCCTGACTCTTTGATGTTGGTGATGCGCTCGCGTTTGACCGGCTCAACGAACTCATTTTCAAGCAATTGGGATAAACCGAGTATGGCATTGAGCGGGGTGCGAATCTCATGGCTCATATTAGCTAAGAATTGGCTTTTCGCTTGGTTTGCCATTTCGGCGGACTCTTTTGCCGCTTTGAGTTGCTCTATCAGTAACATACGTTCGGTGATGTCCTGAACGATTCCAGCTACATGATCTCGGTCGGTCTCGTCATTCAAATTTTCAAAAAATCCGCCTGCCGCGTGAATCCATCGAATTTCCCCGTCTTGTCTGCGAATGCGGATGTCATATTTCCAATCAGACTTGGTGGCTGCTGCTTCACGATAGATTTTGTCCACTCTGGCACGGTCTTCCGGTATGACATGTTCGATAAACCTTTCGTAGGTCCATTCCGGCAACAGGTCTGAATAGCCATAAATCTGATCATGTAACAGCGAGCGATGTGTGGAATGATCCTTCAGGCTCATGTCCCAAACCCCCATCCGGCTGTTTTTTAGGACAAAATCCAACCAGTTATTATTCATCCACAAGGCTTTTAGCGCAGCCAAGGTTTGGTCCAAATCCTGTGTGCGTTCGGAAACCCGCCGTTCCAGTTCAAGCTTGAACCTTACCATGGCGTTTTGAATGCATTGAGTAAGATTGTTCGGGCTGATCGATTCTTTGCCGATGAACTCATGGGCGCCTAGTCGCATGTGAGGATCGGCGTTGAACTCGCCAGTCAGCCTGTTGATGACCACCACCGGGCTTGATAGCCCATCAGGACCGCCCATTTGCCTCAGCAGTTGGCAGGCATCGGAATCGCGCAGGCTTTCATCAAGCAGTATGCAGTCAAAAGTATTGGATTTGGACTCACTATAAAAGCGCAAACCAATCGACCCTGATTCGGCTTCGTGGAAACGGAATCGAGGTTTAGGTCCAGCCAGCAACATTTGCCGATAGGCTCTCCGGTCTTCCGGGCTATCGACAATGATTAGTATCGATAGGTAATCTTCATACATGACATACCCTTGGGCAGGATTATCGGCAGGGGAAAACACCTTCACGGAAAGGGATTGAGAAAATGAAGAAATTAATGAGGTTAGCCATCAGGAGCGTAATGACTTAACCCTAGTCGGCTGGGGAGAAAGCCGACCCGGTCGATCATTTGGGGTCGGCCTCTAGGATTATCGTTTGCCGCGCTGGAAAACGCCGACCAACTCGGTTTTTCCGAGAATGTGACCTTGCATGGCTTGTTCGAGTGTAAGCTTGTTGGGTTCACCCAAATCGGGCAATAACACGTCCAAGGCATAGAGTTTGTGGAAATAACGATGCTGACCAACAGGAGGGCAGGGTCCGCCGTAGCCTGTGCGTTTCCAGTCGTTCAATCCTTGCCGTGTACCAGAGGGCAGATTATCCGCCTTGACCGCCTCAGGCAGTCCTGTGGCATCAGCGGGCAGGTTGTACAATACCCAATGCACCCAAGTCATCTTAGGTGCTTTTGGATCAGGTGCGTCCGGGTCGTCCACGATCAAAGCCAGACTCTTGGTCCCACTCGGCAAGTCTGACCATTTCAGCGGTGGCGAGGCATCGCCGCCATCGCAAGTGAAACGTGAGGGAATTTCGCCTTGATGGGAAAAGGCGGTCGATTCAAGCTTCATGATCCGAGTCTCTGGATTGGGTGATTCAGCCGCGTATGGCATGCCCGTCAGCAAGCTGAGGCAAAACGCGACAGTCGGGCAAAGCAGTGTTAATTTGGGAGTCATCATTGCCGGCAAAGTGCCTGTTCAAGTTTAGGGGGATACTGTTTGTGTATAGGAAAACTCCTTGCCTTGGTTATCCTTCACTTCGGCCTTTAGCTCACCGGCTTTGTCGGGGACGAAGTAAAAGCGGAAGTTAGGATCGGTGCTGAGGGCAATGTCGGTTTCCGCGCTCATGACGGGTTTGCCGTTGAAGCTTACTTTGACTTGATTGACAAAATGGGCCGGTTTGATCTGTCGTGATATTTGATCCATTTGCATGCCGCTGATGCTGGGGTGACTGACAAGCAACTGGGTTTGGTTGGGTTGGTTTAAACTGACTTTGTCGCCTTCCAGCTTAAATTTCATCTTGCCCATGCGTGCCATGGCTGCTTCCAAATCCGCGCCGATGGGGGCGGAACAACCTCCGCTTGCTTTGACAAAGGCTTTGACCATGCTGAGTTTGCCGTCATTGGTCTCGGCTATCGCTCGGATGTTAGTGTAGGCATTGAAGCGCAAGCGAGTGGCAATGTCTGCCTTGCCACTTTCAGGCGTGAAATGAAAAGCCGCCGCAAAAGGCACGGGATTGTTGTCTATGATCAGGGTAATGGTTTTGATGTAGTCGGTTGGGCTTTGTGGCTTTTTTGCTATGACTGAAATAGGCACTAGTGCCGGGTCTTCTGCCCGATAGGGTGCGGTTAGTTCAATCGATGCGGCGCTTTCGTCAATGCTCCGATCTCCAAAGTATTTCTTTTTCAGTACGTTATTCCAAGCAGCGTCGTCTTCGCCAGCGGCAAGCGCCATATTCGCCAACATCAAGCCTGCAAGCAAAAAGCAAAATGATTTGATATAAATCTTGGTTTTCATTTGTTTATCCCCTATCTAAGTGAGTTAAGGTCGATATCGCATGTCATACGACAAACATTTGTGGGGGCGAATTTATTCGCCCAAAATTAATACGTTGATTTGACGGATAAATTCGCCCCTACAGGATTTAGGATCAATCTTCCCATTCCAATTCGGCAAATGCGGTGGCTATATTGCGTTTGTGAAAATCGTCGAATAATTGCCATTCACCCCGCGCCGACTGCCCAACCTGGTCCATGGCCTGCTCCATCGTTTTACCTTGCTTGATATATTGGCGAATTTCGTTTCTTAACATCTCCAAATAGCGAGTCTCTGCTTCCGCCGCTTTGGGCCATTCGCTGGCGACTGGCCCATGACCCGGAATGGCCAATCTTGCTTCGATCTTTTTCAGCTTCTCCAGTTCCTTCAGCCAGCCAGTGAGGCTACCATCAATCACCGGGACATGGCCCATGAACAATAGGTCAGCCAGCCATAAGGTTTGGGTCTTGTCGTCGTACACACTGAGGTCGTTGTCAGTATGAGCGGGTCCGTGGGCTGTCAGGATCAATTTGCGTCCGCCTAGATCGAGTTCCATGATCGAATCCACAGATTTGTCCGGGGCGATAAAATCCTCGTTCTTGAGAGTCATGCCCATGTCTCGCCCGGCTTTTTCAAGGTAATAGGGGGCTCGTGTCGCCAATGATTGAGCCAATTTACGGTGTCCAATGAACGAAACGCCGGGTTCTTTGAAGGCGATATTGCCGTAAACGTGGTCCGGGTGTACGTGTGTATTGATGACGTGGCAGATTGGGGTTTTAGTGGTTGCCTTAATCGCGGATTTGAGGGCTAGCCCTTGGGCTGGGCTTCCTCCCGAATCGATGACCGCCACGCAACGATCCCCGACAATGAATCCGATGTTGGCGATCTCCCCATGGTTTTGCCGGTCTGGCAAGGCATGGATGCCTTGATGCACGAACACGCCGGCGGCAACCTCTTTGAGGTTCAATTCTTCAGCCGTTGCGAATGCGGTGAAAGCGGAAAAAAAGACAGCGAAACAGATTAATCGTTTGAACATGTCATCTCTATCCTAAGGTAATAAAAAACTGCGGAAAAGTTAGGGGAGAGTTTCGCCACTTGGAGAAAAAAGTGTTTGTCTTCATTTTATGTCATTTCGACAAGTTTTGATGCAAAATTCTGAAGGAAATGGCAATAAGTGGTTATTTATCAATGCTAAAAATTGAATTGGAATGTAAAAGCCCAAGCACATAAGTAGCAACTTGTGTCATGAATTTTAAGAAAAGCCACAATAGATAGACGATTCGTATTGACTTTTTCCCTAAAATAATTCAATTTACGCATCCAGACGGGCTTGTATGGGAAATTTCGCTTCAACACTTGGGAAATTTTCCTACAACAAACAGAATCCGTCCTACAGCTTTACGTTTTAACTTGGCATCAACTGAACGTACTCCGCAAGGGGCTTACGAGGAGGAAAATAAATGAAAATATCCGTTAACAATTGGCTGGTCGCTACCTCAGTGGCAGCATTGCTTGCAGTGCCCGGCATTTCTCAAGCTAGCCCCGAAATCGAAAACCTCTCCAAAGACCCGTCCAGTTGGGCTACTTGGGGCGGTGACTATTACGGAACCCGCTACAGTCCTTTGTCCCAGATCAACAAAGACACTGCGAAAAACCTACAACCAGTGTGGACCTTCTCCACGGGCGCACTACGCGGTCACGAAGGTGGCCCCTTGGTTGTCAATGGGCTGATCTACATCCATACTGGTTACCCGCATAAAGTCTATGCTTTAAATCAGGATACCCAAAGTATTGTGTGGGAATACACCTACGCGGCTGATCCTGGCACCGACCAGACCCAAGTCATCGGCGTAATGTGCTGTGACGTGGTCAACCGTGGTTTGGCCTATGGCGACGGCAAAATCTTCTTGTCTCAAGGCGATGCCACTTTGATCGCTCTGGATGCTAAGACTGGCAAGATCGTTTGGAAAGCTAAGAACGGCGACACCAAACTTGGTCAAACCAACACCAACGCTCCGATTGTTGTAAAAAACAAAGTCATCACCGGTATTTCCGGCGGTGAATACGGTGTGCGTGGTTTCGTTGCCGCTTACAACATCACTGACGGGGCTTTGGCTTGGAAGGCTTACAGCACGGGTCCTGACGCAGAAATGAAAATTGACCCGGCTAAGACCCAGACTTGGACTGACGGCAAGATGGCTCCGGTTGGCCCCGATTCCAGTTTGAAAACTTGGCAGGGTGACCAATGGAAGATCGGCGGCGGCACCACTTGGGGTTGGTACAGCTATGATCCCAAACTGAACTTGGTTTACTACGGATCGGGCAACCCGTCCACGTGGAACCCAGTACAGCGTCCAGGCGACAACAAGTGGTCCATGACCATTTGGGCTCGCGATGCTGACACAGGTGCAGCTAAGTGGGTTTATCAGATGACCCCGCATGACGAATGGGATTATGACGGCATCAATGAAATGATGTTGGTTGACACCCCCATGAAAGACAAAGAGGGCAAAGAGCATACCAAGCTGCTGACTCACTTCGACCGTAACGGCTTAGGCTACACCTTGGATCGTGAAACTGGCGAGCTGTTGGTTGCGGAGAAGTTCGACAAGGCCACCAACTGGGTTGACCATGTTGATATGAAGTCCGGCCGTCCGATTGTGAATGCCAAGTACTCTACCCAAGCAGGTGGTGAAGACAAGGCTCAAGGCGCTGGCCCTGACGGTAAGCCCGGCACTGCTGACGACGATTTGGTTTGCCCGTCCGCCATGGGCGCGAAGAACCAGCCGCCAGTCACTTGGTCGCCTAAAACCAAGCTGATCTACATTCCCGGCAACCACACTTGTATGACCTATGAGCCGTTCCAAGTGGAATACACCGCTGGACAGCCGTATGTTGGCGCGACCCTTAACATTTTCCCGGCTGCTCATGATGTCAAGACCGGCGAGAAGAATGATAGCACCGACATGGGTTCGTTCACCGCATGGGACCCGACCACGGGTAATATCGCTTGGTATGTCAGCGAGCCGTTCTCACTTTGGGGCGGTATGGTCGCCACTGCGGGTGATGTGGTCATTTACGGTACGCTGGAAGGCTACCTGAAAGTCCGCGATGCCAACACGGGTGCAGAACTCTATAAGTTCAAAACTCCGTCTGGCATCATCGGTAACGTTAGCACTTGGGAATACAAGGGCAAGCAGTATGTTGGCGTACTCTCCGGCCTAGGCGGCTGGGCAGGCGTGGGCGAAGCTGCTGGTCTTGATGAAGACACTGCAGGTTTGGGTGCTGTAGGCGCTTACAAGAGCCTGAAAGCTCATTCCAAGCTGGGTGGCGTGTTCACCGTTTTCGCACTGCCAAAATAATCTGAACAAGCTTCAGGTTTTTTTCAGCTAACATCGCCCCGGCCGGTTTATTGGCCGGGGTTTTTTTTGTTTATTATTTTTTAATCGTGGATTTTTTTATCCGATTACAGTACAAATGTGGGTAATTTTCAAAAACAGGTAATGACTTATGATGATATTTCGTAAACAACTGCTGGCCGGTTTGGCTACCATGCTATTGATCCCGGTGGTTCAGGCTTGGGAAGGGGAAACCTTCAAGGTTTGTGCAGACCCAAACAACCCGCCCTATTCGAACCAGAACAAGCAAGGCTTTGAAAACAAAATTGCCGAATTATTTGCCAAGTCTTTGGGCAAAAAAGTCGAATATACTTGGTTTCCCCAACGCATGGGCTTTATCCGCAACACCTTGAAGGCCCAATTGGCCGATACCGGTGAGTTCAAATGCGATGTGATCATGGGTTATCCCACGGGGGCGGAAATGGCGGCGACGACCAACCCCTATTACCGTTCCACTTATGCCTTGGTTTACGTCAAAAAGCGTGGGTTGGACGATATTAAGTCGCCAGATGACCTTGCCAACCTGAGTGACGAGCGCAAGGCTAATTTGAAACTGGCTATGTTTGACGCATCGCCGGCGACTGATTGGTTGTTGAAGCATAATTTAGTCGATCACGCCATTCCTTATCAGACGATGACTGGGGATGCCTCCGTCAATACTGCTGAAATGTTAGAGCAGGATATGAAAGATGGGAAACTGGACATGGCCATCGTGTGGGGCCCCATCGCCGGATGGTTGCAATACCATGGTAAAATTGGCCCTGTGGCAGTCATTCCCATGCGATCTGAAGATGGGGTTAAATTTGATTTCCCCATGTCCATGGCAGTGCGTGTGCCTGACAAGGACAGAAAAGAAGAGTTGAATGGATTGATTGAGTCAAAATCCAAGGAAATCCGCAAAATATTGTCAACTTTCCATGTTCCGCTCGTGGATGGCGAGGGTAATACCGGCTCACCGTAATCAAATTAACCGACCATTAGGTTGCCTTGCCGTTGCGGCTATGGAATTCTGCCATTCGCATTTTGATGGGAATCGAGCGAATAAACTATAGATGAATTCAAATATGTCAGTCTCTTCAGAGAATGGTGAGCCAGAGTCGCCAAAACACAAAGTTCGCAAAAGTTCTTTCGGGTTCATTTTCCGCTTTATAGTCACTACACTGATTATTGCCTATCTTGCGATTAAAGTTCATTGGTCGGAACTAGTAGGACAATTGGTCAAGGCCAATTTTTTCTGGTTAACGAACGCATTTTTGCTATTCGGCATCGTTTATTTACTTGCCGCTCTCCGTTGGTGGTTTCTGTTGAAAGTACAGGATATCCATCTACCATTACGGTCGGTGACGGCGATTACATTCATCGGTCAATTTTTCAATTCTTTTCTGTTTGGGGCAATCGGTGGGGATATAATCAAAGTTGTTTACTTGCAAAAATATGCCCCAAATCAGAAGACTCATGCGACATTGTCGATCATTATGGATCGGGTATTGGGCCTATTAATTTTAATTTCCGCAAGCTTGATTGCCATCGCTGTGCAATTCCAGTACCTAATGCGCGATGGCAAGGCCAATTCGGTTATGATTGCCTTGCTGTTAGTATTAGGCATCAGTGTTACATTAGGTATAACTCTGGTCTTTTTTCCATTTCACCACATGCCGAAAAGTGTTCGGGCCATTTGGAATAAAATACCGCATCGGCATGTACTCCATCTCGTGCTATCCGGCTTCCGTCAACACGGGGTAGCCTTGGAATTGACGTTTGCCAGCCTAGTTGTGGGTATTGCCATGACGGCAGTGCTGGTTGCAGCAGGGTATTGCATAGGTATTGGAATTGGGCAAACCGTGTCTTATCTGCAAATGCTGGTCATCATGACCGTAGTGATTTGTATGATCAGCTTACCTATCAGCATCGGTGGGCATGGTGTGCGTGAAGGTGCTTTTGTGATTATGTTCGCTGCGTTTGGATTGATTAATGTTGACCCGCAGACGGGGAGAGGGAGCGAGCTCGTGATCCTTTTTTCACTGCTTTTTTTTGCAATTCCATTAATATGGAGTGTTGTAGGCGGAATTGTTTACCTGGTTTTTCGCCATGATTACAATCTAAACCTTGTACGTGAGCAGTAAATATTGTTAAAACAACTAGCCAAGGCATTAGAGGCAAAACTTGGGTTAAACCTCAAATCTTGGGTCTAGCCAACATATTGCGGAGTTTTAATAAAAGTCCCTCTTGAGCAGAATCTTCCTGCTGGTTGTCAGTGCAGCTAGGTAGTAGACGGTTCTTTTTTTGTTCCTCAACCAATATTCTCAGCTTTATTCGCTGCTCTTCGGACATGGGCAGTTTTCCAAAACTTTCATTTTTGCGCAGAATGAAATGTCCCAATCGATCCAACCATTGGTCGTCGATGCTTTTATAAGGCTCAAAAAAGCTTTTTTCACTAGGGCCGTCAACATTATGCATAGTGACCCTGATACCTTCGGCTGCCTTGTCCACTTTGAAAGCCAAGTTGACCCAAACGTGGATTTTGCATTGGATAACCGTCCCAATAACCTCCTGGTTGGAATCCCTGACAGCCCAGTCTGAATATAATACTTTTTGTGAAGTCAGGAACTGGCAAGCCTCACTGCCGGCAGATTTCGACGTGATGCTATAGCGTCTTTCTTGAGGGGCAGCACATGCGAACGTCAGACTGATAAGTTTGGGTTCTTTATGGCTGTCAATTGAAATGTGATAATTGGTTTGCTCCAAATTGTCTAGTTTTCCAATGCCTGGAAAATCGAAACTAACAAGGACAGGCCATGACAGTATTCCTAGTTGTTCGACCAATTCAAGGAGGTAGGCATGGATTCTTAGCATGGCCGGACGAATGCCTATTTGGTATATCCTCTCCAGTTCGGCTTGCCTAAGTTCTGCTTGTTGGTTTGCTAAACGGGTGGAGTCTGCTTCCTTTTTTAAATCTTCAAGAATACCCATCAGTATGTTCTAGGTTATTATTGGCTATAAGCCCTGACAAAATGAAATCGACTTGGAAAAGCTAATGTTTGCAACCAGATTGTTGGTTCTTTCAGCAAGGTATGCAATTTGGGGTAATGATAAATCGCCACTTCGGATACTTTAGGTGTTGTCTTCCGTCGGGGGCGGAGGGAGTTTAGCGTTTTCTGCCTCTTTAAGGCGCATTCTCGATTCGCGGAAAACCCCAAAACCCCAAATGCCCCATGAAGCTGTTTTTAGCATTATCAATGGAATCGCAACAGTGCTAAGACCCCAGATCAAAATAGCCACCGCGCTGAAACCCGATATGCTCCATGCCAATAACCCCAATGGCCCACCGATGACAACTCGGCCCCAGCGCAAGAGCTTTTCGGACAAGTTAGGCATGGTGTTGTTCCCCCGAGAAATTTGTAGTTATTTTTGTTAGCATTCTGATGTGAATACTTCTTGATATGCCTGTTAATCAATTTCCAAGCATACCCTAACACGGTTATCAGCCCAGACCGTGATGCAGAATCGTAACAATTCCACCACAGGGAAGCAATCAAGTTTCTAAACTAAACAAACCAAACCTCCTTGCCATTTATTGGTAAAGCCAAAACCTAAGGTTTCCTTCCAAGGCGATGGCTGAATATTCCTGTTAGTCGAGCAGCGCTTTCTCGGCTGATTCCAAGGACTCCCCGGCTTCCAGCCAAGCGAGTTCGGCTTCATCGGTTTCGCGCTTGATCTTTGCTTTGTCTTGCAACAGAGTTTGCAAACGGTCTTTGTTGGATGGATCGTAAATCGAAGGATCGGCCAGCCGTTTTTCTATGGCTTCGCTGGCTTTAAGCAAATTGTCCAAAACCGCCTCGGCCTTACTGACAGCCTGTTGGAAAGGTCGAAGTTGTTGCCTTTTCCCGGCATCCTGTCTGCGCTGGTCCTTGCGTGAGTTGGCGGTGGGTTTGGCGGAGTCTGGGTCGTTGACTCCATTCTTTTTGTTGCGGCCTTCGCCTAGTAATTTTCGATAGTCCTCCAAATCCCCATCGTAACTTCCTGCCCGACCTTCAGCCACCAGCCAGAAGTCGTCGGCCACGGTGCGCAGCAAGTACCGATCATGGGACACTACGACCAAAGCCCCTTCAAAATCTTGTAGGGCGCGGCTAAGGGCGAAACGCATCTCCAAGTCAAGGTGGTTGGTGGGTTCGTCCAATAACAGCAGGTTGGGCCTCTGGTAGATCAGCAGGGCCAAAGCCAACCTTGCTTTTTCACCACCTGAAAACGGTTCAATGGACTCCAAGGCTTTGTCACCTTGGAAATCAAAGCCACCTAAGAAGCCTCGCAAGTCCTTTTCAGTCGCCCTGGCATCCAAGCGTTGTAAGTGCCATAACGGGCTTTCATCCATCGTGAGTTGTTCGATCTGGTGCTGGGCAAAATAACCTAGGCGCAAGTCTTGGGCGCAAACCCGTTCCCCCCCACACAAGGGCAATACCCCGGCCAGTGTTTTGATTAAGGTCGATTTTCCCGCTCCATTGGCTCCCAGCAAACCAATACGGTCGCCGGGGGATAATGACAGTTCAATGTTTTCGACAATCGGTTTGTCGTTATAGCCTACGGATGCCTCGGCCAAGCGCAACAAGGGGCGGGGCATTTTGGGCGGGGGGAGAAATTCAAAATCGAAAGGCGAGTCAGCATGGGCTTGGGAAATCAACTCCATGCGAGCCAGTGCCTTGATCCTGCTCTGGGCCTGACGGGCTTTGGTGGCTTGGGCTCGGAACCTGTCAATATAGGATCGAATATGGGCAATTTCGCGCTGTTGCTTTTCAAACGCCGCTTGCCTTTGGGCCAGCATTTCGGCGCGTCGTTTCTCAAAATCGGTGTAATTGCCTGTATAAAGCGTCACCGTTTGATTTTCGATGTTAACGATTTGATTGGTGATGTCATCCAAGAAATCCCGATCATGGGAAATCAGCAGCAAGGTTCCGGGGTAATTGGACAGCCATTCCTGCAACCAGATGACAGCATCCAAGTCCAAATGGTTGGTTGGCTCGTCCAGCAACAACAGGTCGGAGCGGCACATCAGCGCTTGGGCCAAATTGAGCCTCACCCGCCAGCCGCCCGAAAACTCGGCCACTGCCCGGTTTTCGTCGCTTGGGTTGAAGCCTAGGCCATTCATCAGGCGGGCCGCCCTCGCCTTGGCATCGTAACCGCCTATGGCTTCAAACTGAGCATGTAAATGCGCATGGCGCATTCCGTCAGCACCGGCTTCTTCATGATCCAATTCATCTTGGATCAAGCGATATTCCCTGTCACCGTCCAACACATACTCGATTGCGGCCCGACTGTCTGCCGTCGTTTCTTGGGCGACATGGGCGATGACAAGGTTTGGCGGAAGATTGATGGCACCGTGGTCTGGGTGTAGGTTGCCCAAGAGCAAGCCGAATAGGCTGGATTTGCCCGCGCCATTGGCACCGGTCACACCAACTTTCTGGCCGGCGTAAATAGTGAAATTGACCTCCTCGAATAGGAGCCTTGTGCCCCGGCGCAGGGCAAGCGATTGGAAGCTAATCATGAAGCAAGCGGATTCTATTAAACATACTCGACTTAATCGGCCTGTTCGATGCGTTCGTCAGCAGTTTTGACAAATTCATGCAAGTTACTGTCTTTGGTCAGCGTGTCGCGTGGGATAATTAAAGCCGCGTCCAGAGATACATAGACGAATACATATTTCTTTTCCACTTCGATGCGCAGCACTTTTTTCCAAGGCAGCTTCTCTTCCCCATTGGCGCTGATCTCAACGAGATTGTTCTTTTCCGCCTTCAAGGTATATTGACCGAGGATGCAGGTTTTTTCCTCTTCGGTATACATTTGGCGAACTTGTTTGCGCATGTTCCATCTTAAATAGAAGGGAACGCCCAAACCCCACCCCATCGCAATTAAGATCGTATAAACAGCCGAAGGTATATCTTTAAAGTAAAAGAACAATAATAGGGCGATGAGAGCAATTACGCCGGGGATGGTGGCTTGATGGCGGCGGATCGTTTTTTGGATGCGTTCGGAATTTGCCAGCAAATGTTCATTGAAAGCAATCAGGTCTTTTTCACGCACTTCGTAGTGAATTTCTGTCATTGTCTGTCCGTTTAATCGATTGATTTAAGTTAAACTATCAGCTTGCCCAAACTGAGCGTTGGCTGAGGTGGAGAAATGGTCTGCATCCGCTTTGGCGGTATTTTTAGGGTGACTAGTATACGCATTTCTGCTTCAATTTACCCCATGTTGGAAGCGTTTCTGCTTACAACCCCACAAATTTCTTACAGGAGACGGTTATGAAAGGCCACCCCCAAGTTATCGAACACCTTAACGCCTTGTTGGTTGGCGAACTGACCGCCATTGACCAATATTTCCTCCATTCCCGCATGTATCAGGACATGGGATTGGAAAAATTGTTCACCCAAATTACCCACGAAATGGCCGAGGAGCAAGCTCACGCCGATTTGTTAATCAAGCGCATCCTGTTTTTGGAAGGCAAGCCGGATTTGACCAAACGAGACCCGATTTTGGTTGGCGAGAATGTGCCGGAAATGCTACGCAATGACCTGACCTACGAATACAAAGTCATTCCCCATCTGCGCACCGTGATGGCGTTTTGCGAATCGGTGCAAGACTTTGAAACCCGCGACATTCTGTTGAAATTGCTGAAAGACACCGAGGAAGACCATACTTGGTGGTTGGAAAAACAGTTGCGCCTGATTGAAACGATTGGAGTGCAAAATTACATTCAATCGCAGATGTAGTTAGATTTAAGATTCAAAGGGGATGGCGCAACCCTCGCGGCGGTTCCTGGAACAATCAAACGGACAACCTTCGCTGTGCGATCCGCAACAGGAACCATCCTAACCATCGAAACAACAATCTAGGGTTTCGGGTTGTCTTGGGTTCTCCATAGTTTCTTGTGGCTTGCATCCGGCAAACCGGCTTCATCATCCAAGATGCCCGGCGGCGGTGTAAGGACTAAACCAGCTTGCGTTATCCCCGGTCGCGCCTGTGCAAACAGCCGGCCTAATATTGAAACTCCCCCCGCATCCTGCTTGGCACGGTGTGGGGATTTCAATTTGCATCGTTCCCACGGTCTCCGCTCATCGTTATACCCAAGTCCAGCCGAGACGTAGTGCCGTCATTCCAGCAGGGATGCAGGAATCCAGTGCCATGGACGGTAACTCGTCGTTATGTAAGTGTTTGATTCAAGGTTCACACCAACCCGCAGATTCACCTCCCTGTGACTGGATTCCGGCAGTCCATGCCGGAATGACGGGCTTCAACCACTTGTGTATAAAGACGAGCGCGGAGCGTGGGAACGATCAACGATCAAAAAATAGCTGAAATTGCACGGTCGCAGTACTATTCATAAAAGTTTCTGGCAAAATAAAAGGGTTGATGGATTTCTAACTTACCTTGGCCCTGCCTTGCATGAAAAAAGCAATCAAAAACCTACTTATTTCAACGCTTTCTGTTGCGCTGATTCTTATCTTGCTGTGGATTTTCAAAGATAGGCTTTTTTCATTTTGGGATTGGTTACGGGACCAGCCCGACAGTAATATCACCAAGTTTAATGACAGGCTAAGTTCTGTAAAAGAAGTTGGGGCTATCATCCTTGGGGTCGCTGGTTTGATCTCATTCATTATCCTATGGCCTTGGAAAAAAGATCAGCAGACAGAAACCCCCAATTCAGTCGGCAACCCCGTAGCCCCAATTCTCCCCCAACGCGATCTCGCCAAGCTGTATTACCGCGCCTTGGATGAGAAATGCCAAATGGTCAGGCTGGAGATCATTGCCCCCGAGTTGGCGGGGAAAAAGTTAAGCTTGTCCCTGTCTGACATTTATCAAGACCAGCATATTCGGTTGGCTGACGAAGCCAAGGGGCAGGACCGATTGCCAGAGTCCAGCGAGTCAATTCCGCTGATGCAGGCGTTGGCTAAATTGAAAGGCAAGCGTCTGGTCATACGCGGCAAGGTGGGCGCGGGCAAGACCTGTTTCGTCAACTACCTGACCCATAGCATCATCCAAAGCCAACAATCGACAGCAGTGGAATTGCCGCCGAGTATGACAAACCGACCTGTGGTTCGGTTGTTGTTGCGTGAACTGGGTTCCCGGTTGTGCGGCGAGATTCAGCCGGGGTTGTTGTGGGAGTCCATTAAAGCGGATGTCAACCAAGCGATCATCCAAGACTTGAAGGGGCATGGTAACCCGGAATTGCAACCGGTCGAGTTTGGCGGTTTTTGGGAGTCATTCCGCAGTTCATTTGAGCAACAAGGCATCTTGTTGCTGGACGGTTTGGATGAGGTATCGGAAGCGGAACACCGCCGGGAAAACTTGCGCAAAGCGATTGCCGAGTTTGCCAAAAACGCCCAACAGGTGTTCATTATCATCACGGGCCGGCCTTACGCTTACGAAACCGACACGCAAAGATTGGCAGGGTTCCAGCAAGCCGATCTGGAACCGATGACCGAAACCCAAATCCGCGAATTCATCCGCCATTGGTATCTTACTGCCGGTCAATTTAACAAATGGGACGATAAACAAGCAGAAAGCCGGGCGCAGGAACTGGCGGAACAAATTTTTGCGCGGCCTTATTTGCCGGAAATGGCTTCCACAGCGATGTTGTTGACCTTGTTCATCGGTTTGGACTATTCGGGCATACGCTTGCCTTCTTCCCGTGCCAAGCTCTATGAATATGCGGTTGGCTTGCTGCTGCAACGGTGGACCCAAAACCTCTTGGATCATTTGGCCAGTTTGGAGGCTGCCGAACGTCACGGCATGGAGGTGTTAAAACTGAATTATGAGGACTTGTTCAGAGCCTTGAAAAAGCTGGCCTATCAAACCTACGATGGTTTGCAACCCAAGCCGGGGCAGAGCGATACCCCTGTGCTGGATTTCAGCCATGAATTAGTCATTGGGCAACTGTGTACCGGACTGGACACTCATGCACGCGATTCAGAACATTTGCTGTATTTCCTGCAATACCGCAGTGCTTTGCTGGTTGCGGGCAATGGCGAGGACAATTTCCAGTTTGCCCACAAATCGTTCCATGAATATCTGGCGGCCAGCCATTTACTCGACCAGCCAAAGTGGAGGGAGAAGGTTCAAGTGCTGCTGCGCAACAACTTGGAATGGTGGCGGGAGGTGTTTTTGCTGTTGGTGAAGAAATATTCCGATGGTCAATACGGGGATGCGGTACTGTTCCTGCATCATCTATTGTTGGGTGAATATCCTCAAGACGGAACCCTGCCACAAACGCACTCGCAACAGGTCTTGTTGTTGGCGGCGACGGCGGGTTTGGAACTGGCGGTACACACGCGGCAGGACGATGTGCTGTATCAAAAATTCCACCGTTTCCTGCAATCCCGTCTGGTTGTTTTGTTGCACAGTCCGCAACTGTCGATAGCCGAACGTGCCGAAGCAGGCCGATTGTTGGGCGAACTGGGCGACCCGCGCCCCGGCGTGGGATGCATGACCCGCAACGGCGAACGAGTGACTCGCAAACGAGGTGTAAAGGAGTATAACTTGCCGGATTTTGATTGGCAGGAAATCCCGGCCGCCACCTTTCACATGGGTACGGATGGCAGTCAAGGTTACCAAGATGAAAAACCGGCTCATGATGTGTTTGTGCCGCGTTTCTTCATGAGCCGCTATCCCGTCACTAATGCACAGTTCCGTTGTTTTATTCAGGCTGGCCTGTATGAGGATGAGGAATTCTGGCATGACAAACTGCCTAAAGCGGCAAGGCTATGGCTCAAAGGCTCGGCGAGCGATGAACAACTGCTGGCGACTATTCCAGAGTCGTCACGCGAGGACTATAAGCGCTGGTTGCAAGCCGACCAGACCCGTACCCAACCCCGTTATTGGGCGAACCAGCAGTGGAATTTGGACAATCACCCGGTGGTGGGGGTTTCATGGTTCGAGGCGTTGGCCTATTCTGTCTGGCTTAATGAAATCTTGGAGGAGATTCGCCCCAACGGGCAAACCGAAGGTTTTTGCCTTCGTCTGCCCACTGAAGCGGAATGGGAATATGCCGCCCGTGGCACGGCGGGTTATGAATATGCATGGGGCAACGAACCACCCGATGCCAGCAAGGGCAATTATGCTGACACGGGCTTGAAACGAACCTGTGCCGTGGGGCTATTTCCACCTGATGTGGCATATGGTTTGCATGAGATGAGTGGCAATGTGTGGGAATGGACTTTGAGTCGATGGGGAAAAGACTTTAATCGGTCTGATTTTACCTACGAACAGTGGCAAGGGCAGGAAAATGAACGTAATCTAGTCGAGCCAGTGGAGTTTCGAGTCTCTCGCGGCGGTTCCTGGTACGTTCGGGCGGACCTCCTTCGCTGTGCGGTCCGCGGCTGGGACCATCCTGTCATTCGGGACGTCATTCTAGGGTTTCGGGTTGTCTTGGGTTCTCCCTGGTGATTTCTGAATTCTGTCTTCTGATTTCTGGTTCCTGCTTTGCTGTTTTCTGCTCTTGCTTTTGCTTTTTGGAAACCGCGTAGCGGTCGCGATTTTTTTTATGGCTAAATCATTCGATAATTTATATCCGCAATTGACCGAATTCGGCAATTTGCACCTTGCATGGCGCAAAGCGTCTAGGGGCAAGCGCGGCAAACCTGCCGCCGCCAGCTTCGAGTATAATTTGACCGATGAATTGATCCATGATTTGGAGTTGATGGACAGCCGCCGCTACGAACATGCCAGCCGCCAGCTTGAGGAATTAGGCCGTTTGTTGGGGGCTTGGATAAAATCTACCTAGACAAAAAAACCGATTTCGTTTTTTGGTAGTTGATAATTATTCTCATCTGTGCTACGATGATCTTAAGTTCAACTCCGTTAAAGGTGCGAAATCCTATGTACGTCTGCATCTGCAAAAATGTGACTGACCGGCAAATTCGTCAAGCAGTCTACCAACAGGATGTGAGCAATATCCGCGAGCTTAGGTCGTGCCTTGGCGCCTGTGACCAATGCGGGAAGTGTGCAAGGGACGCAAAGGACATTATCCGTGAAGCCGCGTCTGAAAGGATGATGATGGAAACTCATGCGGCGATGGCTTCTTAAACCCGCCACTGACAAACACAAAAAAATGCGCCCAAAGGCGCATTTTTTATAATAAAAAAACGGGACTTCCTTATCCCGCCACCCAACACAAACTTAGAAAACAATCACCGCGTCAGCCGAGAACAAGAATTGGGCATCTTTTTCGTTGCCGAAGGGCTTGTATCTATCGCCGGTTTTGATGTTACCAGCACCCACCACATCAGCGTCCACCCAGTCATAGCGGATATTGGGACGTAAGGTAATCCATTTGACGGGCTTATAGTTTAGCCCGGCAGTGAATCCATACCAGCTTGCCGCGTTACACGTCGCCAAAAAGCTGGCGGCGGAACTGACGGGAACATTGTCTGGCCCTGCCGCATTGGTGGCTGCCGAAACGCGCCCCGGTGTACATACCCTAAAGCCATTGTTGTCGCGGAACCATTCGGCCCTCATGCCAACGCCTAGCTTGTCGGTAATGTCATACATTAAATAGGAATTGATGCCGTACCAAGTGGCATCGACATTTTCCCCGTTAATCAATACGCCATTGGCAAAACCATGGTCATGTTGTACGACCATGTGCAAGTCATCCAAGATGTTATGCTTGAAGACCATGCTATACATAGCCCAAGCTTGGGAATGACGCTCGGAGACACCGCCATAGGTTCCTGTGAGATTGAAGGAAGTCGCCTTGTCTTCGGTGTTCCAGGTGCCACCGAGCAAACCCGACCAGTTGCCTAGTTGCTGATCCCATCCACCATCCCAGCCACCTGTGGCACTACCCGTCAATAATCCTGCAACGGTTGACCAGTTTTTGTCAAATGTGTAGTTTGCCAGTAACCCAGTGTGTGTGAAGGGTTCGCCATATTGCATGGTGTAGGCATGGGTATAGAAGAAGTTATCTGGTGAAGTGACCACTTCATAGCCAATCGGTGTATAGAAGTGACCCGCTTTGAGGTTCAACCCATTGCCAATCGGAACATAAGCTTCCAAGTATAACTGTGGCAGTGCGATGTCATAGAATCGGCTGGTGCTTCTCAATAGATTCAAGTCCCAATGGTTACGTGTCAATGCCGTGCCGTCGTTTACGTCGTAGGCTGGCACACCATAAGCTTGGGTAAAGATGGAGTCGGAACCCCACATGAAATCAAAGCGTCCGCCGAAATCCCATGAATCCCCTTCAGTCGCCACCGCCCTTTGCAGGAAGAAGTAAAGCTGGTTAAGTTGCAATTCTGCGGAACGGTCGCCAAACGTCACCGGGCCATTGAAGCCGTTGCCAGGGTTGCCAGCATTGTAGGTGACCCCCGTTTGCAACCAGCCGCCGAACGTCAACCCCGCTTTCTTCATAAACTCCAAGTTATTGGGGTTGATCTTTGCCGCTTGCAGCGCTCCGCCAGTCACTTCGGTGGGTTCGACCTCTGGCACTGTTTCGCTGGCGGGTATTGGCTCGGCTGCGATTGCGCTGTCAGCCAATAGAGCCAGACATAGACCGAGGGTGAGAGGGCGAAGCCTGCAACGGCTCATTAAATAATTATAGTTCATGGGAATTTCTCTTTAGGTTAAGATTTAGGCCAGAAGCCTTTGTAAAATATAGTGCAATCGACATGCCATTTAGCTTTTCTCCAAATTTTCATAATCTTATGGTGTGGTTTAAATACACCAGGATGCTCCAAGTATGTGCGTTTTGAAAGGAATTGCCCAAAAATAGAGCGAATATTTATTGCGTAGACACAACACTCGCTGTTAATTTACAACAATACTGAAGTTAATGCGACTAAGTGTTGTAAAAAATATAATTTATTGCAGAAGCTATTTCCAGCGGGACAAGAACGGGTTTTTCTTATAAAGTGATCATATTTCCAACCACGGAGTTAAACATGAATAGTCAACAAGCTGATATCGGAATGATTGGCCTTGCCGTCATGGGCCAAAACCTAGCACTGAACATCGCCGACCATGGCTATACGATTGCCGTTTACAATCGACATGCCGAGAAAATGAAGGATTTCATCAGTCAATGCGAGAAAAACGAGCCTTCCAGTTCCAGGCTCTTGGGTGCGGAAACCTTGGAAGAGTTGGCTGGCAAATTGAAACGCCCACGTAAAATCATTTTGCTAGTCAAAGCGGGCGAAGCCACCGATAAAACCATTGATAGCTTGCTCCCTTATTTGGAAGCGGGTGATATTGTCATCGATGGTGGCAATGCCAATTGGATGGATACTATTCGCAGGGAAAAGGATCTGAACGCCAAAGGTTTGCGGTTCATTGGTTCCGGTGTCTCCGGGGGTGAAACTGGCGCACGTTTTGGGCCTTCGCTGATGCCGGGGGGCAGCGCGGAAGCTTGGGCCGAACTGGCTCCGATTTGGAACGCGGTGGCTGCCAAGGTTGACGCGCAAACAGGTGTTCCGTTACCCGGTGCAGCCCCCGGCAAGCCGGTGGAAGGCGGTGTGCCTTGCACTGCGCACATCGGACCCAATGGCGCGGGCCATTATGTCAAAATGGTGCATAACGGGATTGAATACATTGACATGCAATTGATTTGCGAGGCTTACTGGCTGCTGAAAAATTTATTGGGCCTTGAATCCGATGCCATAGGCAAAGTCTTCCAAGCTTGGAATCAGGGCGAATTGTCTAGCTATTTGATTGAAATCACCGGCGATATTCTTCTACAGCCCGATCCAGCCGGGGAAGGCTACTTTGTCGATAAAGTGCTAGATACCGCAGGCCAAAAGGGAACCGGTTTATGGACAGCCACGAGTGCATTGGAGTTGGGTGTCCCCGCCAATTCCATCGCCGAAGCGGTTTTCGCCCGGTGCTTGTCTGCATTGAAGGATGAGCGGGTCGAAGCCTCCAAAGTATTGCAAGGCCCGGAAGCCAAGATGGAAAAAGACCAAGCTAGGTTGGTGGCGGCGATTCGGGATGCACTTTATAGCTCGAAGATTTGCGCCTATGCCCAAGGCTTCCAATTGATGGCCGAGGCACAAAAGGTCTATGGCTGGAGTTTGGATTTCGGCACTTTGGCGCAAATTTGGCGCGGCGGGTGCATTATCCGAGCCAAATTCTTGCAGAAGATCACCGATGCTTATGCAATTGATCCGAATCTGAAGAACCTCATGCTGGACCCCTACTTCCGCGATGCCTTGCATAGCGGCCAAAACCATTGGCGCGAGGTCGTCTCCTTGGCTGTGCTAAACGGCATCCCCACGCCAGCCTTTTCGTCTGCCTTGGCTTATTTTGATGGCTATCGTTCAGCCCGTTTGCCTGCCAATTTATTGCAGGCGCAGCGCGACTATTTTGGTGCGCATACGTATGAACGCATCGACCAGCCGAGAGGTCAGTTCTTCCATCTGGATTGGCCGGCTGAAAATAGGCCGCAGTTGAAGGCTTGAGTCTATTTGGGGGCGGGTTTTGAACCCGCCCCTACGAACGATTTTTCAAGACTGCTTTCAAACACATGCCAATAATCCATAGAGAAATCAATCCCCAACCCAATGCCCATGCCACACTGGGAATGCCTGTGAGTTCGGCGAGATTTTGTGCGTCGCTATGGGCGGTCGTGTAAACCGAAAGTGAAAGCACGGTTTTAATATCGCCCAGCCCATTGAAAATGCATTCAAGCGCCAAGAAGTTGGCGACGAAGTCTGCATTGGCTTGGCTTTTGGCTTTGGAAACCCACCAAAGGCAGAGAGCGATCAATAATCCGGTCACGATGGTGAAAAATTTCATCCCGAGGTTAATGCCAAAACCATTGCCAAAGAAAGCGGCAAACCAGTCTTTGACGAATACCGTGAAGAAAAAAACCAGAAATAGGATGAGGAGTGCGGAGAATTGCAAAATCTTGCGGCTATTGGCCTGACCGTTGGCAAGCCATAAGGCTGCCGTGCCATAGGCGGTGGCCGAGAGGTAGCCAGCATTCGCAATCAAGATGCCCGAAAAAGTGCTATTCGGGGCTGTGATGGTGAGACCGCTGGTGTCTGTGGCGATAGCCATGCTGAATACTTGGCTACCGGTCAGTAATGCCATGACGACATGCCCGCCTTCATGGATAAAAGTGACAAACAAGGAGAACGGGTAAACGATGAGTCGCCCGAAGGGAAGCAACCAGCTAAGCAAAGCAGCAATCAGGGCAAAGTATAACGGGGTCTTGGTGGTTTTCATTTAAATAAGGATAATCCAATCTCGGTTCCCAGTCATCCAAATGTCCAATAAGTAAGGGCGATGTTGCAAATCTTCAGAATCCAAAATTCCACTTGGCGGCTGTCCCTCGTGTTGGCAATCTGTTTAAGTCTGCTGCCGATTTTGGCATGGGGAATGCCGGGATTTGCCGAGGTCAAATCCGCGTGGCGGCCCTCCGAAGCATATCTTCTGGATCGTCACGGCAAGGTGCTGAATGAATCTAGGCTGGATTATTCCGTCCGGCGCTTGTCATGGGTAAGTTTGGATCAAGTGTCCCCCGCTTTGATTACCGCGTTGCTAAGCGCAGAAGACCGCCGATTTTATCAACATCATGGCGTGGATTGGCGGGCTATCTTGTCTGCCACGTTCGGGCGCTTGGTCGGCAATCCGGCGCGGGGCGCCAGTACACTGACCATGCAGTTGGTTGCCATGCTCGATTCTCGGCTTGAAACGGGCAAGGGTGGGCGAACGCTTTCACAAAAACTCGCCCAAATTAAAGCCGCGATGGAGCTTGAAAAGACTTGGAGCAAGCCGGAAATCTTGGAAGCCTATCTCAATCTGGTTGGCTTTCGCGGCGAATTGCAAGGCTTGGCGGCCACGGCGAGGGCGTTCTTTGGCAAACAAGCTTCAGGTTTGTCGGAGGAGGAAGCGCTGGTGCTGGCTGCGATATTGCCTTCACCCAATGTTGATCCGGGTCGAATCGGTCAGCGTGCTTGTGCCATTGCCAAAGCTGGCAGTTTGACGGCGGACTGTTCCGCGCTGCAAAGCTTGGCTTCCAAGCTTTTAAGCCGTTCTTGGCAAATTGAACCGAGTGCTGAATTGGCCCCGCATTTGGCCCGGCAAATGCTGAAAACTCCCGGCGAGCGATTGACCACAACTTTGGACGAATCGACTCAACGCTTGGCCTTCAATGCCTTGAATCAACAGTTGCACGGCTTGGCGGAACGCAATGTGCGCGACGGTGCAGCCTTGGTGGTGGACAATCAAACCGGGGAAGTATTGGCCTATGTCGGTTCGGCAGGCCCATTTTCGCGTGCCGGCAAAGTGGATGGGGTTAAGGCAAAAAGGCAGGCAGGTTCTACACTAAAGCCGTTTTTATATGGCTTGACCTTGGAAAAACGCTATCTTACTGCCGCCTCCATCCTTGACGATGCCCCTATTCATTTGGAAACAACCTCAGGTTTATATATTCCCCAGAATTATGACAAGGACTACAAGGGCTTGGTCAGTGTTCGCACGGCTTTGGCGAGTTCTTTGAACATTCCTGCGGTTCGTGCCTTGGTGATATTGGGCGTGGAACGATTTCGCGACCGACTGCGTGATGTTGGCTATCTAAGCATCAACCAACCCGGGGACTATTATGGCTTCTCGCTGGCGCTGGGTTCTGCTGAAGTCAGCTTGCTAGAGCAAGTGAATGCTTATCGCACATTGGCGAATGGTGGGTTCATTTCCTCCTTACGTTTCAAATTTGAGGGAGCGGTGGACCAGCCTAGGCGAGTCTTGGATGAATCTGCCGCATTTATCATTGCCGACATCCTTTCCGACCGCGCCGGACGGTCAGTCACGTTTGGCCTGTCCAATCCCTTGTCCACCCGGTTTTGGACGGCGGTTAAAACCGGAACCAGCAAAGACATGCGCGACAACTGGTGCATAGGATTTAGCCGGCGCGTAACCGTGGGGGTTTGGGTAGGTAATTTCGAGGGCGATTCCATGCACGAGGTTTCAGGTGTCACAGGCGCGGCCCCGGCTTGGTTGGAAATCATGAATGGTTTGCATGAACGTGAAAGTTCCGACCCACCCAACCCGCCCGATGGAGTTTTGCAGCGTGAGATTCGCTATTTGCCAGCCGTTGAGCCGCCACGAGTGGAATGGTTCATCCGAGGTACGGAAACCGACCTGGTGCGGCTTGCCGAAGCGTCGGATCAAACACCCAAAATCACCTCCCCAGCCGATGGCGTTGTCATTGCCTTGGACCCGGACATCCCTTATGAAAACCAGGTCGTCTTGATTTCCGCCCAAACCGGCAGTGCATCGGCGGAATATGTGTTGGATGGCAAATCCTTAGGGCTGGCCGACCGCAATCGAAAATGGTCGCCCACGCCGGGTTTGCACAAACTGGCTTTGGTGGGGCAGGGGGGTAAGGTCTATGACACGGTTGAGTTTAGCGTCAGAGGTTTGAATCATTAACGGGCCTTAGCTTTGGAGCGTCAAAGCTTGCTTTGACAGGGAAAGCTTGCTTCTCCTTTCCAATTCTCTTGTCAAAGCAAGCTTTGAGGCTCCCTTTAAAAACACGATTTCAGAGAATTACATTATAATGGTAGGAATTGCAATTTATTCCATCTTATGACATCCAACGAATCACCCATCACCCAAGGCTTCGATATTCCGGCCTTTTTACAAACCCTGACTCAGCGGCCAGGCATCTACAAGATGCTGGATGAGGCAGGTGAGGTGATTTATGTCGGCAAGGCGAAAAACCTGAAGAAACGGGTTTCCAGTTATTTCATGAATAAAGAAGCTGCCCCTAAGCAGCAAGCGATGGTGGCCCGTATTGCATCCATCGAAGTCACCGTCACCCATACCGAAGGCGAAGCGCTGCTACTGGAAAGCCAGTTGGTCAAGCGCATCCAACCCCGCTACAACATTTCTTTGCGGGACGGCAAAACCTTCCCGTATATTCAGGTCACCACGCATCAAACATTCCCCAGGGTTGGCTTTTATCGGGGCACACGCAAGAAGCAGGGCCGTTTTTTCGGGCCGTACCCCAGTGCTGGCGCGGTGCGTGAATGTTTGAAACTATTGCAAAAAATTTTCCCGGTGCGCCAATGCGAAGATTCCGTGTTCAAGAATCGCTCCCGCCCTTGCTTGCAATACCAGATTGAACGGTGTTCCGGCCCCTGTGTGGATTTGATCTCCAAGGAATCCTATGCCGAGGATGTCGAAGACACCCTCATGTTTCTGGAAGGCAATGGCAAAGGGCTAATCGACGAATTGGTCCGCCGCATGGAAGAAGCCTCCAATGAGCTTCGCTTTGAACAAGCCGCCCGTTACCGAGACCAAATCGCCAACTTGCGCACCATCCTTGCCAAACAAGCAGTGGCTGGGGAGCAAGGTGACTTGGACATCGTCGCTTGTGCCATCAAAGGGCATATGGCTTGTGTGCAAGTGCTGTTCATCCGTGGCGGCCAGCAAATCGGCGACAGCGCCTTTTTCCCGAAAATGGCCGTAGAACACAGCCACGGCAGTGTGCTGGAAGCCTTCTTGGCCCAGTATTATTTGAATCGTCAAGTCCCCCGTGAAATCCTGCTGAGTCACGACATCGATACTGACAACCGGCGTTTGTTGGAAGAGGTGTTGACGGCTCAAGCCAAACACGCTGTGCATATCAGCCCGAACACACGCGGAGAGAGGCTGAAACGGGTGCAATTGGCGCAGACCAATGCCGAAAACACCTTGCAGGCCAAATTAGCCAATCAACAAGACCTCTATGGGCGTTTCCTCAGCCTTGGTGAAGAATTGGGCCGGGCGGAACCGCCACAACGCTTGGAATGCTTTGACATCAGCCACACCATGGGCGAACAGACGGTGGCTTCTTGTGTCGTGTTTGACCGCCAAGGCGCGGTGAAATCGGCTTATCGGCGCTTCAATATTGCCGGCATCGAACCGGGTGACGATTACGCGGCGTTGGCACAGGCGGTGACGCGACGCTACCAGCGCATCAAAAAAGGCGAATTCGAAGCCCCGGACATCTTGCTGATCGATGGCGGCAAAGGCCAAGTCAGCGCGGTGAAGGAGGCATTGCAAGCCATCGAGATGGACGAAATTTATGTCTTGGGGGTGGCAAAAGGCCCGGATCGCAAACCCGGCATGGAAATGTTGTTTCCAGCAGGGCAAAACCAGCCTATTCTATTGCCTAGCCATACCCCCGCGTTGCTGCTGATCCAGCAAATCCGAGACGAAGCGCACCGCTTCGCCATCACGGGTCATCGCCAACGGCGGAGCAAGGCGAAAACGCAATCCTCGCTGGAATTGATCGAAGGCTTGGGTCCAAAGCGCCGCCAGCTATTGCTCAAACAATTCGGTGGATTGCGTGAAATCAGCCGCGCCGATGTCAACGCCCTGTGCAGCGTCGAAGGCATAAACCGGCAATTGGCGCAACGCATTTACGAAACGTTTCACGAACAGGAAGCCTGACCATGCAATTTAATCTGCCAACCTGGCTGACCCTGCTGCGGATCATTTTGATACCGGTGATGGTGGCCTTGTTTTATCTGCCCTGGCATTTGGCCCATGTCGCTTGCGGGGTGGTGTTTGCGATAGCCGGTTTCACCGATTGGTTGGATGGCTATCTGGCGCGGAAAATGAGCCAGACGACCTTGTTCGGCGCTTTTCTCGATCCGGTTGCAGACAAATTGATGGTGTCCGTGGCCTTGGTGTTGATCGTGCAAGCCGACCCCAATCCATGGCTGGCAATTGCCGCCGCCGTGATTATCGGGCGTGAAATCACCATCGCCTCCTTGCGCGAATGGATGGCGGAAATTGGGCAGCGCAACAAAGTGGAAGTCTCGTGGGTTGGCAAGTGGAAGACCACTGCGCAGATGGTCGCCATCTTAACCTTATTGTTGAGCATGGATATTTGGAAGGAAACCTTGCGTGACCTTGGGCAAGTATTGCTGTTGGTGTCCGCCGTGCTGACCTTGTGGTCCATGTTCAATTACATGCAAGCCGCACTACCGGCTTTAACCCAGCATGACCGCTCGGAGTAGTAAACTCAGGCAAAGCGGTGGAGCGTCAAAGCTTGCTTTGACAAGAGCATCGATGATGTGAAACTTGCTTCACCTGTCAAAGCAAGCTTTGACGCTCCGGTCATGTCAAAGCAAGCGTTGACGCTCCGGTCATGAAAATTCCTGACATGGAATAGTTGACAGAAAAAACAGGCATTGTATAATATCCAGCTATACAGACATGCGGGAATAGCTCAGTTGGTAGAGCACAACCTTGCCAAGGTTGGGGTCGCGAGTTCGAGTCTCGTTTCCCGCTCCAAAATTAAAAACAAAAAGCCGCGACGTTTCACCGCGGCTTTTTAGTTTAACCCACTCGGCTGAGTGGCAGAATGGTCATGCAGCGGCCTGCAAAGCCGTGTACGCCGGTTCGATTCCGACCTCAGCCTCCATACACCGTTTCACACAGTATCAAAACCCGCAACATTCAATCCTTTGCGGGTTTTTTTTGGTGTCATGCCTTCCCATGTGATACCGTCAAAATTAGATTTTTGCCAAATGGGCAATACCTAGACGTGCTTAAGGCCGGGGCGCCAGTGATTCGGCATGGCCAGAAAAAATCGAAAACCAGTAAAAGCAGGGTTAAACCAATGAATGAATATTTTTTTCGGATAAAGCTTTGTGTTGACGGTATCAATGGGGCGGTATGTGCCAATAAAAAACCCGCGAAGTCTTTAAACTTCGCGGGTTTTTGCATGGCTTGAAAACCAAATTTGGTACCGAGAGCCGGAATCGAACCGGCACGTTGTCACCAACGCCAGATTTTGAGTCTGGTGCGTCTACCAGTTCCGCCATCTCGGCAATGTAGGGATATTATATGCAATATTTTGGCTGAACGCTAGGATTATGACGGGCATCCATTCATTTTGTTTGCACCTAAGGTGTGTCGCCGCATATTATTAGCACTGTGAAACCCATTCAGCGATGAAAAGAGCGAGCCATCACCCTTTAACCCTAACAACCGTCAAGAGGCTTTCATGAGTAAATACTCGTTTACCCTGTTGTTTTCCGTTTTTGCCATACCCATGGCCTTTTCCGGCACGGCGTTCGCCTTAAGCCCCGATGTGGAAGCGGCCATAGAGTTGACCAAGCAGCATCATGCGGAGCAATGCGAGAAGAAAAAAATCCAAGTCCAGTTGTTGATCGCCCACCAGCATCACGATCAGGACAAATTGAATGCCTTAGGGCCGGAACTGGATGCCATCAATAAACGGCTCAAGCCTACGGAAGACAAGATGAATGCATTAAAGGCCAGTATGAAGAAGAACCCGGACGACCAAAGCGCGTTTGAGACGGCTTTGTTGCAATTGGGAGATTGCGAGTAGGGGTTTGTTTGCAGGATGTCATTCAAAGTGATGCGGGAGTGCCTGTCTTGCCTTGTGAGGGCGTGTTCAGGCAAGGCAAGCCTTGCACTCCCGGCGGATTTAATCTCTGGAATGTCGGGAGCGTCAAAGCTTGCTTTGACAAGGGAGTTGGAAATGCTAAGCTTGCTTCGCCTGTCAAAGCAAGCTTTGACGCTCCAATCATAGGCCGCTGCGTAAGATTAACACCTACTGGCAACCAGCTTTCGAAAGCCAAAGAGTTAGCGGTCCTTGACCCGACAATTTCCCGTCCGGTCCCCTGTAATAGACTTTGTTGTCGGTTGAGGAAATACCGAGAAAGGTGTTGGTTGCGGAATAGTGGCGGAAAGTGAATTGTTCCCAAAACTCGGTGACAACCCCGGACGGGGTGAACAAGCTGGCATAGTGCCCTTCCAACCAATTGAATAGGCATTCATACTGAGGTGGGGGTTTGCAGCCAATTTTAGGCAACCAATCTGCTAGCGGCCCTTCATCCCGCATCATACGATCTGGACCCAAGTAGTAGACATGATGGTCTATGGAGGAAACGCCCAAATAGGCATTGGTGGCTGCATAATAGCGGTAAGTGTAGGGGTGCAACACCTTGGTGTAGGGCAAAGATGGCGCAAACAGGGCAGGATAATGCTTCTCCGCCCACCCGAACAGGCATTCGGTGTCGGCTGATTGGTTCGCGGTGAAGTATGCGGTGACGCTGCTCGCCTTGTTCAGGGTGACTTGGCAAGCACCAGTGCCACTACAGGAACCGCCCCAACCGGTAAAGCTGGAACCGTTGGCGGGAGTGGCTGTCAGCTTGACTGATGTGCCATGGGCGAAGCTTTCGCTGCAATCGCCGCCGCACACAATGCCCGAGGGCTGGCTGGATACAATACCCGTGCCTGAGCCGCTTAAACTGACTGCCAGCGGGACGGGTTTTAAGTTGAAAATCGCCGTGCAAGTGTGGGATTGGCTCATGGTCACCTGACCTTTTGCACATTCTGCATCGCCAACCCAGCCCGCAAAGTCTGAGCTTGGGTCGGCGCTGGCTGTCAACATGACCACAGCGCCTATGTCATAACTCTCGCCGCAACCGCTGCCGCAACTGATTCCGGGAGGGTTGCTGGTTGCCGTGCCAATGCCGTTGCCGGATTTGGCGATGTTTAGAATGTATGCGCTGGTGAACTTGAACGCCCCGCCGGTTTCGGTTCCGGCATAGAGCGTGTTAGGATTGTTGGGGTCAACGGCCAGTGCGCGGGTTTCCGTCCAAGCGGGAGAACCCGTGCCGACCGCATTCCATTGCCCGCCAGCGTCGGTGCTTTTGTAAACTTTTCCTGTAGTCCCCGCGTAAAGTATGGATGAGCGGTACGGGTCGTAAGCCAAGCTTTGGACGGGTTCCCCATTCGGAAGGTTCAAAGTGGCTTTATCCCAACGGTTGCCGCCGTCATTGCTCTGGTAAAAATTGCACCAAGGCTCAATCCCTCCCAAACCCTTGTAAGCAGCTCCCCATTCTATGCGATAGAGCCGATTGAAATCGGACGGGTCGACAATCAAGTTAACGCCCAGTGTCGAGTTGGTGTAAATAGGAAGGCCGTAGATGACCCACGAACTGACCAAATTCCAGTTTCCCCCGCCGTCAATGCTTTTGTAAAGCTCATTCCACGTTCCCGCATAGAGCGTGGCGGGGTTGGATCGGTCTGCGGTCAAGCTAATGATGGCGTGTCCTGAGTTTAGTCCGGTGCTGGCTAAACTCCAGTTTCCGCCGCCGTCAATGCTCTTGTATACCTTGTCCCCCGTTGCTGCATACTGTGTGTTCGGGTCGGAGGGGTCGAAGGCGATGGCTTGGGGCGTTGCCCCTGATGGCAGATTCAGTTTGTCGGTATTCCAATTTCTTCCCCCGTCAGCGCTTTTAACCAGTTGATCGCCCGCACCCGCATAGAGGGTGTTTGGCTGGGATGGGGCTAAGGCAAGGTATTTGACCGATAAAGCCGTCAAGCCGGTATTGGCTGCGACCCAGCTTCCGCCACTGTCTAGGCTTTTGTACACGCTGCTGGCCGTTCTCACCCAGAGCGTGGATGGGTTGGTCGGGGCGATTAGAAAACCTAGGACGGTCGAACCTGCACTTGGATTGAGGGCGGTCGAATGTTCGCCGTTGTCGATGCTTTGATAAAGGATTCCGTTTGTCAACTCATAGCGAATGGACGGATTGGAAGGGTCGGTGGACGTTTTCCCATTGTCCAATCCCGGTGGCAGTTGAGTTCCCACCAAGGTCCAATTCCCCCCGCTGTCGGCGCTTTTGTAAATTCCGGTATGTAGATTAGGAAGTCGAAAGTTACCCGAATTAGTTATGGCTAATGCATAAAGCGTGTCGGGGTTGGACGGGTCTAGGGATAGGCTTAGGATATCCCAGCCAGTACTCGGTCCGGAGCCTGTGGCTTGCCAACTCTTCCCGCTGTTGGTGGTCTTGTATACCCTGTCGACGGGTGATGAAGCATCGGGCTTGTTGATGTTGACGACGGCATAGAGCGTCTCCGGGGTGGACGGGGTGGCAACCAAGTCAGTGATATTGGTTCCCCCATCGGGACCAATGCCAGTCCATTGATTGTCCCCAGCCCTAGCCACAGGCAAGCCGGATAAGACAATCAGGAAAAGACCGAAATAGAGCAGCGAGAGTGGATTATTTTTCATGGCAATCTCCTTGCGAAGCGCTTTTTCAATTAATTATAGTTCTTTGAACAGCAACAGCAGAGAAACAGAGATCAGAGTGCCAGTGTTCAGTGTTTCAGGATGGGGGCGGCACACACCAAACGGAAGCCGAAGGAGCTGAGACGGTTGCCTGGATGGGAAGGGAGGCGGTAGGCGGCGCGCGCATTGACTTGGGAGTAGGACCAGGAGCCACCGCGCACCACACCTTCTTTACAATTCTCAGCTTGCCAAATGGAACCGTCTGCCGGAGCATTCTGGTAGATCACATGATAGCAATCCGCCACCCATTCCCAGACATTGCCCACGGTGTCGAAGAGGCCGAAGGGATTGGGCTTGAAAGAACCCACCGGGGCGGTTTGCTTGTTATCCCATTGGCTACCGCAGTTAGTACAATTGGCCCGATTACTGCCGATGTCATCACCCCACCAGTAAACCGTTGGCGTGCCAGCCCTTGCCGCATATTCCCATTCCGCCTCGGACGGCAAACGGTAATCCTTGCCCGTCTTTTTGGACAACCATTGTGCATAGCAAACGGCATCTTCCCAAGATACATTAACTATCGGTTGCTCCCCGCGTCCCCATCCCTCATCGCTGACATTGACCTTGATTTCATGTTTATCGACACAGCCGCCTTCGCTTTCAATCAGATGGGAGAACAAATCATATTCGTCAAAAGTGACCTCGTAGCGGCCTATTTGAAAAGGCTGTATCGTGACTTGATGTTGTGGCTTTTCGTATTCATCTGCTTTTTTATCCGAATCCGGCGATCCCATCAGGAATGAACCGCCGGGTATGTCCACCATCTCCGGTTGCAGCGTGTAAATCCCGGCTTTTGCCAGCACGAGGTAAAATCCGGCCCGTTTGCTAATGCGTTCTTGGTCCGCCCACTGGATGAATCCGGCAATCAGTATCAGCAAAACTGCCAAGCTACTCACCAAGCTTTGGGTAAAGCGTCGCCGCCGCACACCCAACTGGATATACTCCTTTTCCGGTTTGGTTAAATCCACCCGCTGTTTCTGCCAACGCTCCGCTTCCTTGAGCCTAGCCCCGGACAACAAGGCCGCGCCGTCGCGTTTGGCCTTATCCCAAGCTTCCATGGCTTCTTGCAAACGCTTGCGCCAGAGCAGGAATTCTTTATGATTATCCAGCCATTCCTGCAAGGTTCGCCAATGGTGGATCAAGGCTTCGTGGGCGACTTCCACGGTGTTTTCAGTCGTCACCAACAGCCGCGCATCCGCCAAACGGCGGACAATTTGTTTACTCGCCTCGTCCCACTCGGACCATAGGGCGCGGCGGCGGGTCGGGGGAGCGGTTTCGCTGACTTGCACCAATTGCAGGAAGATTTTCTCGACCTGCGGTTGTTCGGCGGCGGGTAGGTTTTGGTAGACCTTGTCGGCGGTGTAGGCAATGGCGCCTTCCAATTCGCCCATGGCTTCGTAGTCTTGATGGCGGAGCATTGCGCCGGGTTTGGCTTCCCACAAGCGCTGTAATACGAATTCCACCAAGGGCAAATGACCGGGTTGATTGTCCACCGCCTTGATGATGCGTTCCGCCAAGCCGGATTCAAAACCGGTTTGCAATAAGGCGGCGGGTTGGGTGACGGCTTGCTGCAATTCCTCGGCATTCATCGGACCCAAGTTCACTTGTCCGCCTTGCAACCTATCCGCCAAAAGTCGGTAGCCTAGCGCATCGCCCATGAAATCGGCCCGCAAAGTCAAGACTACATTCAAAGGGCTGGCAGTGGTCGCTTGCAAGAGTTGGTCGATGAAGGCCATGGAGTCTTGGGCAATCTTGCCGTCTTTCCTGCCATGGGTATAGAGTTCCTCCCATTGGTCCACGAACAGCAGCAAACGTCGGGTTCCCAATTGCTTAGCCAAAATACGGGAGATGACATCGCACAGTTCGATAGTGCCTTCTTGCAGCTTTAGAGCCAGTTTACCGATTTCATCCAGCCGGTCCACTTCGCGCAGGTCTGTTTCCAAAAGTGGCAACAATGCGGATGCCAGATGGCGGAAAGGCCGTCCACCGGGAACCATGGTGACGATTTCCCAAGGGCTTTGGGTTTCCTTGCGCAGTTTCGGAACCAAACCGGCGCGGACCACCGAGGATTTGCCACTGCCGGAAGGCCCGACCAAGGCAATGAAGGGGCGTTGTTGCACAGCTTGATACAATTCAGCAATGGCAAGCTCACGACCGAAGAAAAACGCGGCATCTTCCTCACGGAAATATTGCAAACCGCGATAAGGGCAGATCGTCGCCAAGGTTTCACGCTGGCGTTTCAACAGCAGGGCGGCGGGGGGTTCGCCCCGAATGGCGGCGGCAAGCAGTTGCAGGGAGAGTTCATCGGACAGGCCAGCGCGGAAATCCACCCAGGTGTTTTGGTTGAGGAAACCGAGCGGCGGTTCCGCTCCCGGCAATAATACCGGAATGACCGGGAAGCCTTTTTCCTGTGTCTGTCGATCTAAAGCAAGATTCTTTTCCCGTTGCTGCCAAGAACCCATTTCACCTTGCCCGACGCAGACCGCCACCGCGCCGCAACTCGCCAGTGCCTGTTCCAATAATTGCAGCCAAGGCTGGCCGGGGGTCAGATACAAGCGGTCGAGGAAGACATTAAGCTGTTGCGCCCGCAGCTTTTCCGCCAAGGCAAGGACCGAGGCTTGGTCGTGCCAATGGTAGCTGAGGAAAACGTCGTAATGGGTGGGCATATTCCGCTTATGCCAGTTCGGCCTCAAGTCGAAATGTCTTCGCCCCCGCCCTTACCTCTTTAATCCGGCCTTGACCAGGCAAATTTTTTGATTCTACCGTCACGATACCCAGTTTTTCCAATTCATCCACATCGCGTTTAACAGCGCTACGATGTCTATGTACTCGCCCAGCCAGTTGGGTGATTGAACCGGGTTGCTCTTTAATAGTTTTTATCAATGCCAAACGCGTTGTTGACAACAGCTTGAGTAGCTCAGATGGATCATCAAAACTAATCACGCAGTGTTCAGGTAGGGTCGAGCCAGCATCGGCTAACTTTGCGATTACACGACCCCGGTGAAAGAATTCTGTTTCCGATTCTGGTTTGATTGTCAGAGTTTTCATACTTGCTGCCTTAGGCTAATCCAATCCTGTTGAAACTGTTCTTCAATTTGTTCAAAACTGATGAAGGCTATGGGTTCAATTTGACCGAAATAGTGTCTATGGTGGTAGCCATGCTGGTTGTCATAGCCAACAACACGCCCATTATCTCCATGGTGCAAATCGTGATTGATGTAGGCTAAGTTGTAGCGTGTAACTCTGCCATTTTGATCTACCCATATTTCCCTCCGCAATTGACCATTGCCGCGCTTATTAGATATTTTATGAACTTCATCAATGATCTTTCTATCAGGCATGATTTATTCTACCATTCCAAGCTATGGTCGGGGGCTAGTCTGAAAGTTTAAATGCCGGAAACGATCACTGTCCGCCTTTATTCGGTCCTTCTAAATCCGTTTATAGTCTGAAGAAATAGGGCAGGGCAACGAGTGCAACCCCAATTGCCACTAGCAGAAGGTTGTTGGTGACGAAATACGGGTAAATCATCAGTGCCAAACCACAGACCAAGGGAACTAGGGCTTGTTGTTTCTTGCCGTAAATAAAGAAGCCCAGGCCGATGGACCCGAATAGTAAACCCCAAAGCAGTGATGCGGTATTCATGGTGGACTCGTTGTTGGTTTTGGAGCGTTTTCGCTCGTTCCCAAGCTCCAGCTTCACTGCCATTAAGTTAAGGTGAAACTCGTTTAAAAACAATGCTTTTTCTGCCGCTTGTGAAAATCCAGCAATCCCCTCGCGGACGTTTTGACGCGTG
>CAIOOA010000158.1 GCA_903859815.1 uncultured Methylococcaceae bacterium
ATGCCAAGCATGGCCATGCTGATGGCAAAAAATGCGAGGTGATAATAAGCGATAACTGAAATGACACGGGTCACAACAATCTGCAGCATGAGTCCACACATGCAGACGGCAAAAACGCCCAACAAAAAGGGAACGGCACCACGACTTGCTGTGACGGTTGGCATTAATTCCTCCAGTTCTCGGTGACCACTCAACTCAGGTTCCCATTATAGCCCGGTAGGGCGGAATAGCGACACGCGTATTCCACCGAATGTTGTAATTCACTCCATGCGGCGCATTACGCTCAAACGCTAATGCGCCCTACGATTGCGTCTTTCCGTGTTAAAAAATTGGCGGTCACATGAATATTGCATGTGATATTATTTTTCAATGAAATTGGTCTTGGACACAAGCATTCTTGTTGCGGCCTTGAGGTCGAAGCGTGGCGCATCCCGCGAACTGTTGCGGCTCATGGCGGCGGATTCCTTCACCGCTTTGGTGAGTGTGCCGCTGTTTTTGGAATATGAATCTGTCCTGAAAAGGCCCGAGCATTTGCTGGCATCCGGCCTGTTACGCCCTGAGCTTGTGGACAGGTTCTTAGATTCCTTTTTGCTACACACCGAGCCGGTATCTGTCTCGTACCTATGGCGTCCGCAATTAAGCGATCCGGCAGACGAGATGGTGCTGGAGGCCGCTGTAAATGGTCGGGCCGATTGGATTGTCACGCACAATGTCCGCCATTTCCTTGCACCAGCCAAGAAATTCAACTTTGGCGTTGCTGCTCCCGCTCCTATCTTGCATAAACTTCATAAATTGGCCGAGGGATTTGATTATGCGTCGAAGTAATTTTGCCTTGAGGCTTTTGCCGTCATTGGCTGAAGAATTGAAACGGGTTACCGGCGATGAAGGCGTTTCGGTAAATCAGTTCATCAACATTGCTGTTGCTGAAAAGCTGGCGGTGCTTAGAACAACAGATTTTTTTGCCGAGAGGATCAAGTGTGCCAATCCAGATGACATGCTTTCCATTTTGGAATTGGCAGGTACTGATGAAGTGGAAATCGAGTGTCATGATTTGATTGAACCAGACCTAAGTAAAGAGTCCTAGCTGTTTATTGGGGTCACTGCCAAGGTTTGCCGATGCCCTCACTTTCGGCTGCTTCTGTGAGCTAGCTAGGCGGCGGTACTCCCTCACAAACGCCACCCGGTCGCCTTTGAAGAAAAGGGCGGGGTTTACCCGAAACAGATTCGGGGAACGGGGAGCCAAAAAGCCCTTGGCTAGAAGCTCCTTGAGTCCGGTTTGAAACATTCATTTTACGCAATACCGTCATGTATCGCCCCTTATTCTTTCGGTCATGCGCTTGCTGTAGATGACATTGAACGAAAAAACAACTCCTTATTCTTTCGCCTGTAACGCTACGGGTTTTGCTTGATGCCTGAATTACTGTAGTCGTCATCTTAACCTATTAGAAATGTAGCATGAAGTTTGCCGTCCAATTCTCCCGGATTCCGCTTCGCTTCATCCGGGCTACGCTGGCTCCCGATCTTGAGCCATGTTCAAAAACATGGCTTGGATGTGGGCAACAGACTCTATCATTCTCATTCTCTCAGATGCTTTTTATTCTGTTTTGACCGATGACGGTACTATCGACATGCCGCGTTCCCTCATGCGTTCCTGCAAGGCGGCATTGTGGTTCTTCGCGCTGCCCTTCCAGCCGAAATTTGGGTTGATGCGGTAAGTGAACGAACGCCCCACCTTTGGCCCGCGCAAAATGACTTCCACCTTCTCCAAATCCCGCATGGCTCTATTCACATTAGCAGGCTTCATATTGAGAATTACGGCAATTTCAGATTGGGGCAAATGTATCCAGTTCTCGAAATCCAAACGGGCCAGCAAAATATCCAACACCCGTCGTGCCTCCAACCCAAGCCCGGAATTGGCTAATGCCATATATGCGTTTTGTGCCACTGCGACCCACCCCTCATAAAAACCATTTTTGCGTTTAGGAACGACCAAGGCGAGGACAGAACCCTCGTGCAGCTCGCCATCTGCATCAATATGCCCGATTATACGTTTTGTAGCCATAGCATCTCCTCATTGTTATCTCCCATGATAATAACATTATCACGTGAGATAACAATCTTCAAAAAAATGCCGCGAATTACGCGGCTTCTAGCATGTCCTTCTTCTGTCTCTCTAACAGCGGTCTGGAACCGCCAAAAAAAGCCGTCCAACACGATGTTGGACTCGTCGCTCTTAGGCTCTTGCTCTTGGGCTTTTTTTTAAACCTTACGCTTACGCCGGTGGGTATGTGGAAAAGCGGCGGGGGGTGGGCAAACCGGTG
>CAIOOA010000159.1 GCA_903859815.1 uncultured Methylococcaceae bacterium
AAATTCATCACCAATCGGGATGTGCGTCCATTGCCGTCAATGAAGGGATGGATAGTGACGATGCGCTCATGCATTTCCGCCGCCAGCAATACGGGATGCAAGGTCTGGCTGTTGGCTTCGTACCAGGCAAAACACTGCTCCATCTGTATCGGCACGGCCCAAGGCTGCGGCGGGACATGACGGCTGCCCGCAATCATGACCGGTATAGTCCGATACCGCCCGGCGTTGTCCCGATCAATCCCATGGAGAATGAGCGCGTGTAATTGTTTAACCAAAGATTCGGTGAGTTGCGGTTTGCCACGCACCAAATCGCGCAGGAACAATAATGCCTCATGATGGTTGATGGCTTCCAGATGCTCGCGCATGGACTTGCCGCCTACAGTCAGCCCTTTTTCGATGACCAGTTCGGTTTCACGCAAGGTCAGGGTATTGCCCTCGATGCGGTTGCTTTCGTAGGTGTATTCAATTTCCAAAGCGTGGAGAATGGATGGGTTGTCCAAGGGACGCAACCTGTCGAATTGTTGCTTGCTTTGGTCAATGTCGTCCAAGATTTCAGTCAAACTTTGTAGTTCCATGGGTTCTCCTAATTTACATCGGCGGCACATTGCGCAATGTCGCGGTAACCGATCACGACACTGCCCCGTGCCTTGGCGATCAGGCGGGCAAAGGGATTTTGCACCCGCAACAAGCGCGGATTCGGCGATCCGCAATCGAACACGGCATAAAGCCAATACTTGTCGCCCAAGTTGCAGGCCCGCGCCCATTCATTTTCGGTCAATTCTATCTCGCCCAAGCCCACGCGCCCCTTAACCTCGATGCCACGTTCTTGACCAAGGCGTTTGGAATAAAGGTCGAATCCCGGGTAGTCCACCAACCCGGCCAACCGCGCTTGCGCCGGCGTGGAGACATCCTTCACATCGGCACCGTGGCTGGACTCAAAAGCGATGGCTATTTCCATCGCAATGCGCTCAACCTCTGCATCACGAGCCGCGATGTCTTCGGGGTTCTGGGAGGGCTGAACCAAGACCGTGGCAATGATTTCCACCGGGCCTGCTTGAATCAATTCGACTTCACGTTTGGCTTGGGCCAAAGCGCTGGCACGCCTACCGGCGAGGGTGCGCTGTTGCAGTTTGATTCGATCCAGTTCGGCCTGTGCGCCACGTTCACCGTTGCGGGCCCGGTCGGTATAGCGTTTCCTGGCACTGGCAAGCTCGGATTCTTGGTAGTCGAAGGCACGAAGCAGATAGTCTTGCGTTTCATGCAAACGCTGTGCAAACTCCAAGGCTTTTAACTCGGATGCTTTGCCGAGTATTTGCCCGCACAGGAAATCCGCCGCAGCCAGCCGGTAAGTCTCGCCGTGGGCGATAAACGCCACCGAACCGGGGGCTGCCTTATTAGTGGGCTTGAGCAGCAACAAATGTTCGACCGGGGTTTCCTCAAAAAGGTTGTTTGCCGTTTGGCGCAGGCCAACCAGTCGCTGCTCGATGACTTCATCGGTGTGAAAAGCCGGAAAACCGGGGTCCATGCCTCGAATCACCGCAATCCGGGCGACATGGAACAAATAAGGCTCAATGGCCGCCACATCCACGAAGATTGCCCCGGCTTGACCGGCTGGACGGCATCGTTCGATGGCAAGCGTCGAAAGGCGTTCAAATACCGGTTCGCCGGGATGCAGGAAAATGGCATCGCGGCGATCATCGGGCTTATACACGCTGAATTTGTTGCGTATTCGCTCGGGGTAGGTCTCAATAATCGGCATGAGGCTATCCAACGCACCACGCTTGCGGGGCCGCAAGAAAAAATGTTGGTTGGGGTCGCCTACAATGTCCGCGCCGACAATGGGTATGGCATGTTCTAGGTAGCGGCGCACGTAACCCGGCAACAGCCTACGCAATTCTTCGATGGCTAGGGCATCACGGAGTTGCGGCAATTCGCGGGCCACGTCGCCGCCCGATCCGAAGAGCGCTTCTTCCTGCGCGGCGATGGCCTTAACCTGTTCGACCGTGAGTTGCCCGGAGAGCGCCAGCGCCTCGCGTTCGGCTTCGTCATCAGAGATGACCGCCCGCTGGATATAGTCCGTCAGCGACAAATTTGTAAAAACCCGTCCGATGACATCGAATACCTTGTCTGAATCCAGTTGCTTGCGGATTTCCTCCAGCTTGTCGAGCAGGGTTTTGACCACCCGACCCTCGCGTGTCTCCCCAGCAATCAGATTGATAATGGCAACCCGGTCCTTTTTCTGACCGTAACGGTGAATGCGGCCCATGCGCTGTTCCAGGCGGGCCGGGTTCCAAGGAATGTCGTAATTGATTAGAACCCAACAGAACTGTAGGTTAATCCCTTCCGCCGCCGCATCGGTGCCGATGAAGAAGCGACACCCGCCCTCTGCATTGGGTGTGCGAAAACGCTCGACTTGGGCATCGCGTTGCTGAAAATTAAGGCCGCCGTGGATGTACGCCACTTGGTCGGCATAACCCTGAGCTTCCAAGCGACGTAGCAGAAATTCCAGCGTGTCCTTATGCTCGGTATAGATGATGATCTTCTGGTTCGCGAAATCGGCAGAACGCAATAGCTGGTTCATGCGGTCAAATTTAGATGCCTGACCATCGGCATGGACCGCTTCCGCCAACCCGATCAGTTCCTTGACTTTGGCACGCTCGGTGACCAATTCGGCCAAGCTGGTGGCAATGAAGGCACCCAGCGCCTCGGCTTCCTCGCGTTCGTGTTCCTCCATGCCGCCTTCGGTGGATTCCTCGTCGGCGGTTTTGCCGGTATCTGATAGGCTGTCTTTGAGCTTGCCGTCCAAGCTGCGCTGCTGGTTGCGCAGTTCCTCTTCGGGTATGCGGCCCGCCTGCACATCGTCGATCAGCGTTTCGAGCTTTTCCAAGCGCCTGCGGAATGAACACAGCAAAGCCCAAGTGCTGCTGGCAAGCCGCCGTTGAAAGACAGTCATCGCAAAACGCGCCGCCTGCCGGTTGAGCAACCGGGCATGGTTGTAATAATTCTGGATGTAAGCGGTAGTTTCGTCGTACAGGGTTTGTTCGCTGATGCTACCCTCGGTCAGGTCAAAGCTATGCGTGTCACAGTAGCGGGGCGGATAGAGGTTTTGCCCTTGTAGGTCGACCATTTCCTCCTTGACGCGGCGAATGAAGTAGCGTGAACGGGAGTCCATGGGAAAGAGGTTGAAGGCCGTTTCGGTACTGAACAGTTCGGGTTCGAGCAACCGCCACAGGCAATAATACGGATAAGGCTTGCCCATGTGGGGCGTGGCGGTGAGCAATAACAGATGATGCGTTACCCATGGAAGCTTCCATTCGATGGGGATGTCCCGCACACCGGCCAGCGTTTCGGCTAGGCGATAGCGGTCAGTTGGGCGAAACGTTCCGTCAGGGTCGCGGTTGGCAGACAGCTTGTGGGCTTCATCGAAAACCACGAGGTCGTAAGCTTGGACGGATGAATCGCCTAAACATCTGAACAAATTGGAGCTTCGCAGACTGTCAACGCTGACCACGATGCGATCACTGTCATTGCCGACAAACGGGTTGCCTTGCTTGGCATCCGCCCCGGTGACAATCTTGAAGTCGAGTTGAAACAGCGATTTCAATTCCCTGTGCCAATTGCCAACCAATCCCGCAGGCGCAATGACCAAAACCCTGCGGATAGAGTCCGGCGGGATAGGCTTTCCCGGATATACAAGCCGGTCATGATGGTTTTGCCAGCCCCGGCATCATCCGCCAGCAAGAATCTCAACCGGCTTTGCGGCAGCATTTTTTGGTACACCGCAATGCGCTGATGGGGCAACGGGTCGATCTGGCTGATCTCGGTCGCGAATGCAGGGTTAAAAAGATGGCCGTAGGACAGGCGCTCGCCTTCAACGAGCACGCGAACTTCATTGGCATTGCCAAGAAAATCCAACCGGACAGGCTCTCCCCATCCGTCTTTTTCTGCTACTTCGGTATGCGCCGACAATTGTTTGTCGGACAATTCCTTCAGCTTGGCTACCCCCATCGCGGAAGGCTTCGTTTGCCCGTTTTCCCATCGATTGAGCGTGACAAACGAGACGCCGAGCAAGTCAGCGAATTGCTGCTGGGTTAGTCCAGTGGTCTGCCGCAAGAATCGAATCTGGTTTGGGTTCATGGTTGGTGAATACTTACTCGTCAGCATAGAATATCACTATGTTTTTGCTTGTCAATACGCTTTATATCACGTGATATAAATTCAATTTATTAGCAAACATAACCCTGTCGGTATTTATTTCGATTCAGTTACTGATGGCTGGATCAAAGTTTAATGTCAATTGACACAGGAAAAATGCGTTCGTCGTCCTCCATCAGCAACACCCGCTTCTGGCCTGTTATGTGGGAAGGGGTTTGGGGATGGCTGTCTCGATCTCATTCATGCCCTCGTTCATAGGCAACCCATTGTTATCCTCACGATGCACTTATGCCTTTTTAATGATCAAGCGTTGTCATTAGCATTTTCCCTAGTGCCGCTTTTTCGCTAATGCAAGCAATGGTAAGCTTTGCACACCAATGACCTTAAAATACCCACCTCACTGCGAAAATAATCACCATGAACAAAGCCGAATTGATTGCAAGCCTTGCCGAACAAACCGGACAGACCAGGGCCGAGGTTACCGCCACGCTTGACGCGCTGATGGAAACCGTCTCCGCGACCCTTGCCCAAGAGGGCGGCAGGGTGGTACTGGTGGGGTTCGGGACTTTCGACACCCGCAAGCGTGCGGCCCGCCCCGGTCGCAACCCGCAAACCGGCGAACCCATTCAAATCGCCGAAGCGACGCTTCCCCGATTCACCCCCGGCAAACTGCTCAGGGATCGGGTTGTCGAGGCGCACAAGCCCAAACCAAAGCCCAAATCCAAAGGCAAGACTAAATCGCCCACACCTGCCAAGACTAAGCAGAAATCAGAAAAGATATGACAACCAGCAAAACCCATCCCGTCCGCATTGTCCCGGATCAGGCAAAACCCGGCCTGAGCCGGGCGCAGCAGCAATTCAACTCGCTCATCAAGAAGATCGACCTGCAAAAGCAGCGTCTGGGCCAGTGGTCGGAGACCATCCCCAAGATGCAGCAGATGAAAGCCACCGAATTTGAACCCTTGCTCGACACTTACGAAGGATTGCAAACCCAGTGGGTGCATTTGCTGGACAAGGCCCATGCCAACCCGGTGTTGAAGAAGCGCGACAAG
>CAIOOA010000160.1 GCA_903859815.1 uncultured Methylococcaceae bacterium
ATCGTGGACAAATTCAGCGAGAAGGAAACCTCTCGCACGGAAACAGAAGTCGAATCGGGGCAGCGCCGTTCCGCTGCAAGTGATACGGTTACCCTCTTAAATTAGGCAGTAAACTGTCTTGACATAAGGGTCCACTGTACAGCACTACCCCATTCACACGCATGTAGGCAACATTATCTTTACCAGTTTTACCAAGCAATATTCCTACCCTTGGAATCTCAATGCAGAGATAAAACGTATCCATTTTTGTATTTTCTCAATGCCAACCGGGCAACCCGTTTACCGGGATTAAAAGAGCCGACTGGCTTTGATCATCTAACTGAAGCGGAATTTGCCCCGGTGAAGGATCAAATTTTACAATCAACTCAATCGGCCACAATCGAAGCCCTCAAGACACTAAGGCCAAGGTAGTTAGATGCTCACTGGGCCAAACGATGTTCCATTTACTGTCAGCGGAAGAGGCGTTTCGGCAATGCAATGAGCCAAGCAATTCAAGACTGATCGCTGCGGATTGCCCTTATGACAGTTGTATCAACAGCCATCCCCTTTCTCCTTCACTCTCCAACCTGATAAGCTAACCCCATCTTAATTTCCAAGTTGGCAACCTATCAGAGAATGGGAAGACATGAAAACAAGCAAACTTGACTTCAAAAGCCTTATCCTTTGGCTAATCGTTGTATTTGTCGGTGCTTTTGCGGTAGGCACGATTGCCATCAGTCGGGGTGAAACGATCAATAGCTTCTGGTTTGTCATCGCTGCGGCCTGCGTGTACAGCTTGGGCTACCGCTTTTATAGTGCGTTCATTGCCGCAAAAGTGCTGGTGTTGGATGCGAAGCGCAAAACCCCCGCCGTGCGTTTCAACGATGGTCGGGATTTTGTGCCGACCAATAAGTGGGTGGTGTTTGGGCATCATTTTGCAGCCATCGCAGGACCTGGGCCGCTGATTGGGCCTACTTTGGCGGCACAATTCGGCTATTTACCGGGGACCTTGTGGATTTTGATCGGCGCGGTACTCGGCGGGTGTGTGCAGGATTTTGTCATTTTGTTTTGCTCGATTCGTCGAGACGCCCGTTCGCTCGGTCAGATGGCGAGGGATGAATTGGGTCCTATTGGCGGTACGGCGGCATTGTTGGGGGTCATGGCGATCATGATCATATTGATCGCCGTGCTTGGCTTAGTGGTGGTCAATGCGATGAAGCATAGCCCGTGGGCGACTTCGACGGTGGCAGCGACTATCCCTATTGCCGTGATTGTCGGTTTATATATGCGTTCCATTCGCCCCGGTCGGGTCATGGAGGCGACTGCGATAGGGGTGAGTCTTCTGTTGGTGGCGGTTTTGGGGGGCGGCGTGGTGGATCAATCGGAGGCCATACGCGGCTGGTTCGATTATGATGGGCCGCAACTGGCGCTGATGATTATCGCCTATGGATTTGCTGCGGCTGTATTGCCGGTTTGGTTGCTGTTGGCCCCGCGCGATTATCTGTCCACTTTTGTCAAGCTCGGCACTATTACTGCCTTGGCCGTCGCCGTTTTGTTGTTGCATCCTGACATTAAAATGCCGGCATTGACTCAATTCATCGACGGAACCGGGCCGATATTTGGCGGCAAGATGTTTCCTTTTGTATTTATCACCGTGGCTTGCGGAGCCATCTCCGGTTTTCACTCGCTGATTTCCTCTGGAACCACACCTAAACTGTTGACCAATGAAGCCGATTCCCGATTTATTGGATATGGGGCGATGATGATGGAGTCCTTTGTCGCCATCATGGCGATGGTTGCCGCTACGGTGCTGGACCCGGGGGTTTATTTTGCCATCAACAGTCCGGCGGGGATCGTGGGCAAAGAGGCTGTGGATGCGGTGGCAAAGATCACTGCGTGGGGTTTTCCGGTGACGGTGGAACAGATGCAGGATTTGGCGAATGCCATGGGCGAACAAAGCTTGTACGCCCGGACGGGCGGTGCGCCATCCTTGGCGGTGGGGATGGCTTCATTGTTCTCGAGAGCATTTGGTGAAGGCTTGCTGTCGCTTTGGTATCATTTTGCCATTATGTTCGAGGCTTTGTTCATATTGACCACCTTGGATGCCGGTACGCGAGTCGCCCGGTTTATGTTGCAGGATTTGATGGGCAACTTTTTTCCGTCATTAGGGCGGACAAGTTGGTATCCTGGCGTTTTGCTAAGTTCCGGGTTGGTGGTGATGGCCTGGGGTTATTTCCTATACATGGGTACGATAGACCCCTTAGGCGGCATCAATAGCCTGTGGCCCTTATTTGGCATTGCCAACCAGATGCTGGCTACGATTGCGTTGTGCGTGGCCACGACAATTTTAGTGAAGTCAGGCAAAGCACAATATTTCTGGGTGACCGCAGGCCCTTTGACGTTTTTGCTGACGATTACCAGTGCGGCAGCCTACGAAAAATTATTCAGCACGGAAGTGCGGGTTGGATTCCTAACCCATGCTGCCGATCTCTCTGCCAAGTTGGTGGAAGGCAAATTGCCTGTGGCCCAAGCGGCTGCCGCCCCGCAGTTGATATTTAACGATTATTTGGATGCCGGTCTGACATTGTTATTCCTGATTGTCACTTGGGTGTTGGTGCTGGATACGGTTCGAGTCATATTCAATATTCTGACTGGTCGGCCTCACCCGCCCAATACCGAATCTCCCCATGAACCCAGTCGATTGGTGGAGGACTGGGTGAGGGATTGAACTGCATTGAGATCGGAATGGCTTCCGGCTAGGCAACTTGGATAGGCTAGGATTATTGCGACGGGGAATTGATTGCTGATGCTTGCAGGGGCAGGCTTAGGAATTTCAAGCGACCTTCTTGTTCAAAGCATAGGCGTAATTCTTTGGCGCTGTGCGCTTCATCCCGGCCCGGAAAATACAATACACCAGAGGCAAACTTGCCAGCCGGAATGCCGGGGTTGCGAAGAGTTTGTCCGCCTAGGGTTGCGTTAGTGTGTTCGTCCGGTCGGGCATAAGCGTTCGCATCCGTTGAACTTTGCTGGCTTGCCATCATGTCCAGCGCAAAGCCAGTCAGCGATGCAAAATTGTCTGTTGCGGTTATGGCGGGAGAGGCTTTGGATTGAACCCCGGCTTTTTGCAATCGGTTGAATGCTTGGGAAGAAGCCAGCAGAGGCCAAGCTTGACCGTTTAGATCGACTAGGAAGGTTTGTCTGGGAATGATCTTCAGCTTGTCGCCCTTGAGATTGTTGATGCTGATGCGAATGGGCAAAAGCCCCGCATGACGGATATCGAAGCCAAAGGCAGTTTCGGCTGCATGGCGGTCCGTGAAGGCCAAGGCTTGAAATTGGGTGCCGGCTGATTGCACTATTCCGGCCAGGCTTTCTGGCAACAGCATCGCATCTTGGCCGCTGGGTTTGGAATTGCAGGCGACAAACAGGCTGGCGGTTGCGAGTAAGGCTAGGGGGAGCCGAAACAAATTGCGGGTTGAATGTGGCATGATTGTCCTTTTTGACGCACTAAAAGCATTATTCACGGAGGTTGGACTGCCTTTAAATTTTTACAAAATTTTTGCAAATCGATTCTATAAATTATAATGTCGCATCGATAAATTTCGGCCCTAGACTTTTCCATTCAAAATGATTGAAACGAACCCAGCCTTATCCCAAGCTCAAATAGAATTGCAAAGGCTTCGTGCCTTCGCGTCAAGCCAAGTCATAGGCCAGGAAGTGCTTATTGAACGAATGTTGCTCGCCTTGTTGGCGGACGGGCATATCTTGGTTGAAGGTGCGCCGGGCTTGGCAAAGACCCGCGCCATTAATGTCCTTGGTAAGGGTGTGGAAGGCAATTTTCACCGCGTGCAATTCACCCCGGATCTGTTGCCTGCCGACCTAACCGGCACTGAAATCTACCGTCCGCAGGATGGTTCCTTCCATTTCCAGCAAGGTCCATTGTTCCATAATTTGGTGTTAGCGGACGAAATCAACCGTTCGCCGGCCAAAGTCCAGTCTGCTTTGTTGGAAGCAATGGGTGAGCGACAAATCACCGTGGGTAGCAAAACCTACCCCCTGCCGTCTTTGTTTATGGTGATGGCGACGCAAAACCCAATTGAACAGGAAGGGACTTATCCTTTGCCAGAAGCCCAACTAGACCGATTTTTGCTGTATATTCGCATAGGATATCCCGAGGCTAGGCATGAGCGCGAAATTCTGCGTTTGGTTCGCCATGAATCGCGCGGGAAGGTCACCGGCGAGGCAACGACCGATTTTACCCCGATTTCACAAAAAACCTTGTTTCAAGCCAGAACCGAAGTGCTTGATCTTTATTTGGCCGATCCATTGGAAGAATATCTTCTGCAATTGGTGTTGGCAACGCGCAATCCTGGTGCTTATGGAGATGATTTGGGGCGTTGGCTACAATATGGGGCAAGCCCCCGTGCTACCATTGCATTGGACCGCTGTTCCCGAGCCAAGGCTTGGCTTGATGGCAGGGATTATGTCACACCGGAGGATATTCAGTCGATTGTTTACGACGTATTGCGCCATCGATTGATTTTATCCTATGAGGCAGAGGCAGAAGGGATTACCACAGACCATTTTATCCGCGAATTGATCCGGCGTGTGGCCGTTCCTTAGCGCTGATTTGACTAGGAAAACTGATGCAGGCATTCCAACGAGAATTTATCGATTATGCGATCCAATGCGGAGTACTGCGCTTTGGCGATTTTACCCTCAAGTCAGGTCGGCAAAGCCCTTATTTTTTCAACACTGGACTGTTTGACACCGGGGCTCGTCTCGGGCGGTTGGGTGAATTTTATGCCCAAGCTTATTTACACCAAAACATCGTGGCGGATGTGTTGTATGGGCCAGCTTATAAAGGCATTCCATTAGTCAGCGCCATCGCCATCGCGCTGGCTCGCGCCACCGGGCAGGAAGCCCCTTTTGCCTTTAACCGAAAAGAGGCAAAAGACCACGGCGAAGGTGGTTTGCTGGTTGGCACTCCCTTGCACGGGAAAGTGTTGATTGTCGATGATGTCATCACTGCCGGTACATCCGTAGGGGAATCGGTTGAAATTATCCGCATTCAGGCAGCGGAGCCTTGCGGCGTTTTGATTGCTTTGGACAGGCAGGAAAAAGGCAAGGGGGATGTGTCCGCAGTCGAAGAAGTCGTTGCTCGTTATGCCATGCCAGTGAACTCTATCATTACTTTTGCCAACATCATCGAATTTCTTGAAGAGTGTGGTCAATCTACTCAGTTGGAGGCCATTTTGCCCTATCGTGACCGGTACGGCATTGATAATAAAGCATAAGGTGGTGGGTTAGTGATTGATTGGTTGACAGTTGACAACATTGGTCGGAAACGTCGAAGCTTCCTAGCCATTTTGCTCATGATCGCCTCGTTGGGCTGTTGGGCAGGTACATTTCGCTGGGTGGATGACCAAGGCGTTGTTCATTACACCGACCAAGTGCCGCCGGAGGAATCCAAGCGTCCTCATGCCAAGCTGAACCCCAACGCCCAGACCATTGAACTGGTTGAAGGCCAAAAAACCCCAGAACAGTTAGAGCAAATCAAGCGCCTTAAACAGTTGCGCATCGACCAGCAAAAAGTGCTTTCGCTGCAAAAAGATAGTGACTTGTCCTTGCTTCGGACCTATCGTAGCATTGAAGAAATGCAAATGGCTTTGCAGAATAAGATCAACACGATGGATTCCACCATTAAAATTGCCGACTCAAATAAGCAGCATCAAGAGGAAAATCTCAAATCCCAAGTCAAGCGCGCCGCTGAAATGGAACTTGCGGGTCAGCCAGTCCCCAAAAACCTTCGGGACAATATTGAGTCGACACGCCGACAGATTGCCACCTATCAAGAAAAGATAAGGTTATTGGAAATCTCCAAGCAGGATATTATGAAAGCCTTTGACAAGGATTTGGAGCGCTTTAAAAGTTTGGAGAACATAAAGTCTCATCCAGAATATGGGAGTTTGGAATGGCGGTCACAGAGCCCCAATGTGGATGTGGGCGTTCTTAGCGTGGTGAGTTGCAAGCCTACGGTTTGCAGTTTAGCCTGGTCCTTGGCAAAAGATTACGTCAAATCGAGGTCCAACAAGCTGTTGGTGACGGAAACGGACACCATTCTGCAAACTCTAAGCCCGCGGGATGAAAAAGAATTAGCGCTACTGGTCGTTCGCATTCCAGGGAAGACAAGCGATATTATTTTTCTGGATACCGCTTGTCATACCTCGAGTTTGGGTGATGAATTTTGCCTCAGTGAAACGACCAGAAATGTCCGGGCTGGATTTTCCGCTTTTATCCAAAACGGATTGAAGATGGCTGGCCACTGAGGTTGAAAAAAACTTCACCGCCTTAGCAGTAAGGTGCCAATGCCTTGGTCAGTCAGCAGTTCCAACAATACGGCATGGTCGACTCTCCCATCAATGATATGGACGCTGTTGACCCCGGCCTTCAATGCATCGGTGGCGCAACGGGTTTTTGGAATCATTCCGCCGGAAATGGTGCCGTCTACAATCAAATCATCGACCATGCTCAGTGACAAGCCCGTTAACAATTGACCTTGTTTGTCCAAGATGCCTTGCGTGTTGGTCAGCAGAATCAGCTTCTCCGCCTTCAACACTTCTGCCATTTTTCCCGCCACCAGATCGGCATTGATGTTATAAGAGCGTCCGTCCCTGCCTACTCCGATAGGTGCGATGACGGGGATGAAGTTGCCGTGGTGCAACATCTGAACGACTGCCGGGTCTATGCTTTCGACCACGCCCACATGGCCTAAGTCGATGATTTCCGGCGCATCGTTTTCGGCTGAAAGTTGGGTGACGACAATTTGCTTGGCTCTAATCAGATCGCCGTCTTTGCCGGTCAAGCCCACGGCCGAGCCGCCGTTGCGGTTGATAAGATTGACGATTTCCTTGTTGACCAATCCCCCTAGCACCATTTCCACCACGTCCATGGTTTCGCTGTCGGTGACTCTCATGCCTTGGACAAATTCGCTAGTTTTGCCTAAGCGCTTGAGTAAATCACCTATTTGGGGGCCACCACCATGCACCACAATGGGGTTGATCCCCACCAGTTTAAGAAGCACGATGTCGCGGGCGAAGCTATTTTTTAAATGATCCTCTGTCATCGCATGGCCGCCGTATTTGATGACAATGGTTTTGCCGGTGAAGCGTTGGATGTAGGGCAGAGCTTCAATCAGTACATGGGCGATTTGGCTGGCGGATGACGATTCCAAAGTATTCTGGGTTTTCAAGATTTTTCCTTGTTGTTATGCCGGGTTGAAATAAATGATTTGACCTTGGGTTGACGGCAATTTTAGCAATCGTCGGCAGGATAGGAAACCTCCCTGACAAATTTCTCATGATGGTTGCGGGGAGCGGAGCCTCTAATTTTGAATGGCTGTAAAGGGGAAATATTCCCGATCCGCCCCCAACATGTGCCGGGTGACTACATCGTATGCCAAAAACTGAAATAAGGTGCCGACAGACAAGGTGCCCGCCTTAAACGCGTCCGCCAACTCAAGTGCCTTGGAAACCAACCGGGCATGCTCTTTGGCGTGTTCTCCGAGTCGGGGATAGGCAAGTTCTGATAGGATGCCCTCTTCATCATGGAAGTGTTGCAGGACATCGCCCAACAGTTGATTGACGATGGTTGAAATTTCGTCAGTCGGTCGGCCGGAGAGGACGGCATCCAACAGTTGGTTGGAAACTTCGAATAGTCCCCGATGCTGTGCATCAATCAAACTATTGCCCGACATAAACGCATCTTTCCACATCAGTTGAACGAAATGACCTTCAAAATGTTCATTGACCGTAGGCGTTAGGTTAACTGTGGCATCCAGTTCCACCCGGTTGCGACCCTCGCGTTTGGCGGTGTACATCGCCCGGTCAGCCCGGTCCAACCAATCCTCATGAGATGAGTTGAGGTGAAATTCGGCAACCCCGATGCTGACGGTGACACTGCCCACCGAGGCGAAAGATTGCGCGGCAATATGGGTGCGAATGCGCTCGGCGATCATGCTGGCATAGGATAGCCCGGTGTTGGGCATTAATATGATGAATTCTTCCCCGCCCCATCGGGTCAATGAATCTGATTTACGGATGCAGGTAAAAATGCAATCGGCAACCTGCTTGAGAACCCGGTCCCCCTCTTGGTGACCGTAGTTGTCGTTGACTCGCTTGAAATGGTCAATGTCGAGTAACATCAGGGAAATGGGATGCCCATACCGATGGAAACGGTGGATTTCCCCTTCAATGGCTTCCTCGAAACGTCGGCGGTTCCATGCATTGGTCAGGCGGTCGGTACTGGCGAGTTGCTCAAGATTTTCCACCACCTCGCGCAACTGTGCATTCACCTGCTCCGCTGCCTGTAAGGCCCGTTCGGCCTCACTGATGGATCGGTGTTGTTCAGTGACATCCATGGCTACAATGCCCAAGCCAATCATGTGACGATGTTCGTCCACAATGGGAAAACGGGTTGCAATGTAATAGACCTCTTGACCCTCCATCGAAAACTCTTCCACGCAATTGACACCTTTAAACCGACTAATCGCCGATAGTTCGGTGATCTTTATTTTTTCCACACGCTCGTTCGATAGGAAATCTTGGTCTCGATTTCCGTTGATTAAATTCAAAGGCTGACCAGCATAGCGAGCGAATTCATCATTTGCCAACAGATAATATCCGTTGATGTCCTTGATCGCGACGGCGGCGTTGGAGTGATTGAGGAATAGCGGCAGAACTTGCAGTATGTCATTAATTTGCATTGTAGTTTATTTCGCAAGTTGGATTGTGGTTGTGGGCTGTATGGGGCAAAGTTCTGTTGTCACTCGGTATTGACAGCTAAGGCCAGTTTCAACCAATCGACATTCCGTGACTTTGACGCATCCCCTATTTTACTTTAAAGTAACGCTTCTTACTGCCCTTGGGTGCCCAGCAATCACTGTTTCGTCTGGGTTAAACGGGAAGTCGGTGCTAGGGATTGAATTCGTCCCGCAAAGCCGACGCTGCCCCCGCAACGGTAAGCAAGTCAAGGATCATCATTAAGCCACTGCGAACATGACGTGGGAAGGCGATGGTCTGGATGCCTAACCGCATCACTTGCGAGCCCGGATACCGGCCCAAGCCGCATTAATACTATGGGTATCGCGGGGGGCGATCTCAAACTATTCGACACCCAAAAGGAATGTTGGGGCAAAACTTTTTTGTCACTGATGATGTTACACAGCAGCCTAGGATTGGAGCGTCAAAGTTGGAGCGTCAAAGCTGGAGCGTCAAAGCTTGCTTTGACAATTAATACGAGCATCGCTTTTACAGTCCCAAGTCAAAGCAAGCTTTGACGCTCACGTAATGGTGGAAAATTGGGAACTGCTGTATCCCATGCGTAAAATCAGTGAGTCATAAAGAAGGGTTTTGCTCTTATCGTCTAAATAAACAGATAGTTGTCGTTATTCCATTTTTGTCCTCCTCGATATATTTCGCGTTACATGGCCATGCGGGTGAGCATGGCTGTTTGAGGAGAATTGTCTTGAAATCTAATCTAACATCATTTTTTTTGCTGCTGGCAGCGGCAACAGCCCGAGCTGAAACAGATACACTTCCACCCGTTATTGTCACCGCCACCCGGACTGCTCAAAGTGCGGACGCAAGCTTGGCTTCCGTCAGCGTCATCACTCGCGAAGACATCGAAAAGAAGCAGAAGCTATCGGTGCAGGATGCCCTACTCGGTATTCCCGGTGTGGGCGTGGGCAATAGCGGTGGATTGGGTAAGCCCTCCACCGTGTTTATGCGCGGAACCAATTCCGACCATGTACTGGTGCTAGTTGATGGGGTCAGGATGGGTTCCGCAACCTTAGGCACGACGGCATTCGAAGACATCCCCATTGATCAGGTGGAGCGGATCGAAATCGTGCGTGGCCCTCGTTCAAGCTTGTATGGTTCCGAGGCCATTGGCGGGGTCATTCAAATCTTCACGCGCAAAGGCGGCAAAGGCTTAAAACCTTTCCTTAGTTTGGGGGGTGGCACTTACAACACGTTCAAAATATCCGCCGGTGTCTCCGGTGGCGACGATAAAGCTTGGTACAGTTTGAGTGGTGCCCAGCTTTACACCGGCGGCATCAATTCTTGCCTGGGTAGGCCATTTAATGCAGATGGCATTGGCGGGGCAGGCTGTTATACCTACGATCCAGACCATGACGGCTATAGCAATACCTCCGGTTCGGCGCGGGCTGGTTATCGGTTTGACAATGGCTTGGAAATTGAAGGCAACCTACTTCAGGCGGCGGGCTACAACCGCTACGATGCCAGTTTCACCAACAATGCCGAAGTCACACAGCAGGTCATAGGCGGCAAGGTAAGTTATTCCCCCCTGTCATTTTGGAAAGCAACGGCGCGGGCCGGCACGAGCGCCGATTACTCCAACAATTATTATGACCAACGGTTTATTAACCGATTTGACACCCGGAAGGTGATTGCCACTTTGCAGAACGATTTCATCTTGGCGGAAGACCACTTGCTGACGGCGGGTTTTGATTATTACAAAGACTTTATTGATAGCACCGAGGCATTCCCAGTCACTTCTCGTGATGACAAGGCCGGTTTCCTGCAATATCAGGGGGTCATCAAAAGTAACAGCTTGGATTTATCGGTGCGTCAAGACAGTAACCAGCAATTTGGCGGCAAAACCACCGGCGGGGCGGCTTGGGGGTACGAATTTAACGAGGCACTGCGCGTGTCCGCTTCTTACGGCACGGCTTTTAAAGCCCCCACCTTCAATGATCTCTATTATCCGTTTTTTGGCAATCCCAACCTGAAGCCGGAAACTTCACAAAGCGTGGAACTGGGCGCCAAGGGCAAGCTAGTCGATGTCAATTGGGCGGTGAATGGCTATTGGACGCAAATAGACGACATGATTGTATTTGATTCCGTCAGCTTCAAACCGGCCAATATCGCCAAGGCGCAGATTTTTGGCATGGAAACTGTCATGTCCACCCAATTGTTTGGCATCGATATCAAGGCCAATGTCAGCTTGGTCGATCCGCGCAATATGGAAGACGGTTCCAACCGGCAAAATATCTTGCCGCGTCGGGCGCAACAAATGGCTCAACTCGACTTGGACCGGCGTTTCGACAAATTCCGCATCGGCCTGATCGTGAACCAAGAAGGCCGGCGTTATGATGATTTGGCCAACACCGTTCGCTTGCATGGTTTCGCCATAGTAGGCTTGCGAGCCAGTTATGAAATCTACCCGGATGTGTTGATTGAAGGCCGCGCATCTAACCTGTTCAACGAACATTATCAAACCGCTTATCTGTATAACCAGATGGGAACGAATTTATTCTTGTCGCTCAACTATAGCCCCGGTAAAGCAAATTGAGGTTTTTTTAACTTCAATATTGGAGGTTTAAGCCTTGGCTTTTAGGTAGGTATGATAGCGGAATGTCAGGTATTGTGAGAATCCCGGATTCGGGCATGCAGAAAACACCGTCATTTTGGCAGGGATGCCAAAATCCAGCGTCCAGGGAAGGCAAGCTAAAGAACCCGTGGGTTCAACACCCACGAGACTTGGCTGATCCACTGGATAAACCACGAAATAGTGTGTTCTTCGCTCTCGAAACTATCCCAATCAGCCTTTGTTGTAAGGCGGATTGGCAAATACCGATCAACACTCGCATCGCCCAGCCCCAGCCAATCTATACTGTATCTCGATAAAGCTTTTCATTCCAGTGTGCATATTGTAGCTGGAAGCCTTTGAAAATTGATGCGCATCGTGCCTCAGCGCAGCCTATGGGCCTAAACATAAGGTGCAATTGATGCCAGATTAGAAATACCAATTTTATTTAGTAGATTAAGAGTCTGTTCTGAAACAACTAATCGAAGTCCAGATGCAATGCTAAAATCATCCTGTTCAGGAATACCATTAACTTTCAACCAAACAAATTTTGGTAGTTTTCGATTGGGGTAAATATCCCTAAACTGATCTGACATTGTGATTTCAACCTCGTCAAACTCTACTCCCGTTAACTTATCTTGTTCGATAAGTATAGCTAAGTGTTCTGAGGCAATGTAACAGGGTGTGCTTTCCAAAAGTTCATCACCAAGCCATCCGTCAAATTGATAGTGAAGTTTTTTGACATCCATTTTTCCATTTGACCAGTCAATTTCGCTATGTTCACCAAATCCTCCCGCGACTTCTGGTTCTATAACATAATATTTTCTCATGGGATTTTCTATATTCAAACGGCATTTTCCAAGGTCGTAACCAATTCGCCCAAACCTTGACCGATAGCCTCCGCAAGGAATTTCAGCTCCATCCTAAGTCAAGATGAGGGTTCCGATGTCGAGTCCAATTTGACCACCGACGACTGCGCCCGGAACCGCACCAACCCCACCTAGGAAGAAGCCAACCGCAGCACCAGTTGCCGCACCTGCCACCGTACTGATGCCAAGCACCACCAGCATTTGCAAAGACCGGGAAGAAAGCCTTTGATGAGTTGGTCTAGTTGATACCCGGTTTCCGGATAAATCGCCGACGGGATTAACCATAAAGCTTCCCGGTAAGCCTCCAACAGGCATTCCACCCGTTTGATAATGTCGGGTTCGTTCATGGGTATGATGGCGCAATGTCAGGCATTGTGCGTTTCCCGCTCTAAGTTTGCCTCAATAAGATTCAATGATAACAATGGTATCCACAACACAATCACTCATGGATAAATGTCAGGCCAAGCTTCTTGGCGAATTACGTGGAGTAGCTTTTATGCGACTTATGGCTTTAACATTAATATCCAAAGATGTCGTAATTCTATTTTTCCTAGTTCATTCGGTCGCTGATGACTGGATATCAAACTGCTTAGACCTACTGATTCATCGTGCTTAATCATTTCCAGTTTATCCGATTCATCCCAGTCAGAATCATCATCTTGGAACGTACCTTCAATCCAATAATTAACTTGTGAGAGCCAATGTTCAGCAGTTTCTTCTTGCACATAGGCAATCATGGCTGCGATTTTATATTTCGAGCCATGAAATCCATATTTGAAACGTTGTATGCCACCCGTGGAGCCAAATTGTGTAATGACATACTCTCGATGATCTCGACGCTTTCCCTTAGGAGTTGGCAGTCGTTTGCATTCGATTGGTAAAAGCGTGTCATAAAGAGTATGCTTTCGACCTTCAATATAGATAGTTGCGCCACAGGGCTTCGCTGTTAGGTCTATGGTTCTTCCTCGCTGAATTTCGTCTTTGACTTCTGGGCGGAATTGAATATGACTCCATCCTTCTGACGTTCTAGCTACTTCATTTAGATAGTCACAAAGATAACCAGTGAGAACAGGCTCTGAGGTTTCAGATTTTTGATGTATATCATCGCGCCATTGCGGAAGCTCATCTGCTATAAAATCAATAAGCTCAAGCGGATATGTTCCCGGCTTATGAATATCTGGGCGAAAGTTGCCCGAACGTGCGGTGATTAATTGATCTGCTAGCATCTTTGTGGTTTAAAAGCCTTGATCCCAAAGATCAGCTAGGGTTTCATCCGCATCACGTAGCGCAATGGATCGCAGCCAGTAACGCAAACGATCCGGTTTCAGGAGGTATATACAATCACCATCGTAAATACGTGCAATGCGTGTTACGTTTAGCCCGCTTCCACGTTGTTCGCGCAAAAGGGAATCCAGCTTGTCCTTCAACTCGTCCGCCCCCTCCCAATCGACTTCACCTTCTCCAAAAACATAGGGTTGACAAATCACTCCTTGCCAATGATAGGAAGTGAGAGCGTGTAGCGAGTTAACTTTATAAATCGCATTGATTTGTTTAGTATAAGTTTCGTTGAAATCGGGTAAGGCGTTAATACCGGGTTGTATCATTGCGGCTGAATCTTCGCCAAGACGAATAAGATTCCTATAATAATCCGCAATGTCATCTATAAGTATCAACTCATGTGATGAAAGTTGTAATCCATCATTTTCATTAAATGGAAGTGAATCAATGTCATCTTTAGAAAGTGCTGTTGCTTTTTGAGTGAAAACACGGTGACTTGAAGCTGCAACAAATGCAATTAAAGCTTTTTTATAATCCTTTATCCATTTGTCAAGAAATTCTATTTTATTAGTGTCACATATTGAAGAGCTGAAACCTATAATCATTTGGGTATAGGTTAAATAACCCTTAGTCAAAATATCATGAGGCAAATCCATATGAGCCCTGATTAATAGTAAAGGTGCGGTGAAACGTTCTTTTGTGTAAGAGGTTTTAAAATGTGTTGCCTTTTCAAGTCTGATTTCTCCAGCATCTATTCCTGTCGAGGTGAGTGCTTTAGATGGTAATACAGGATGTCCTGTAATGTGCTTTGCCAATTGCCTATTCCCTGATTTACCTTCAATAAATCCCTCACCATAATCCCAACCTTGATCTTGAGCATATTGCCCAAGTGTCTTAAACTTCTTTAGCCGATCTACAAATCCCAAAACACGCCCACCTCCGACCAAATCACTTCGCCACACTCCATCATTCGTGAGTACTAATTCACGGGGTAACCAATGCATATCATAATAATCCATGTCAAAACCCTGTTCCGCATCGGTTCGACCACTACGACGAAAAGTGGCATGAAGAATTTGTCTGTCTTTTGGTGGGTCAACTGCCTCAGCAACAACAACCAAAACCTTAGTATCGCCTCCTCCTTCTTTATGAAACAAGCCACGGACTGAGATAAAGTCGAGAATCTCTCTTACATCCCAACGTTCGATAAATTTTTGCCGGAATTCTAAAGACTCCTTGTTATAGAGAAAATTATATTGTTGAAGCAAGGCAAGCACACCACCTTGCTCAAGCATCTCCATTGATTCATGCAGGAAAAGATAAGCCAGTTGCTTGTCGGGTAGTGTGACATGTGTATTGTTATATCGATCATAGGCACGTTTTGCCGCATCGCTGCAACTGACCGAGGATTTAAACGGCGGATTTCCGACTATCACTCCAATCTTTTCTTGTATTCTGCCTTGTTCACACGCAGCAAAGAAGCAACCTGAATGGATGCTTTTCTCTTTCAATTCGGGGAACAATTTATCACTTGACCAAATTTCTTCTGGCTTCAAAGCATCGCAGAGAGCAAGACATAAACTGAAGGCGGCCAATTCTATCGCATCTTCTTCCAAGTCTATCCCATGCACCTTAGTCAGCAACATTTTAAGTACATCTTGGGTTGGTTTTTGCCATTGATTTCTGCTGCGCCAGTGCAACACTAGGCGTTTATAGGCTTCGACGAGGAATACTCCTGAACCACAAGACGGGTCCAAGATAACCTCATTCTCACGTTCCAAACGGTCAAGTCGTTCCCAACTCAGCACTTCACCCAACATAAAACGCACAAGGAATGGCGGCGTATAAACCGCCGAGCTGTCTTTGACAAAAAGCTGATAAATATGGCTGATAATTTCGACGGGTAGGTCTGCGAAAGAATAGCGTTCCCATAGCGTAAGTTGCCCATTTGCTTCTTGCTTTCCTTCGACCATTCGAGCGAATTCGGTAAGTTGGGTGCTATAATTGCTATTGCCAAGTGTCTGCTGGTCTTCATAGCTAAGAGTAAAAACATGTCCATTGAACTGGCGTTCCAAATCATCCAAAAGATTGACTAATGCTGGGCCATCTGTCAAAACCTCAAAAAACTGGGTCGCTCCCGATTTGAATTTACTGAAGTAATCAGGCTCGAAAACTTTTCGTGCATCTAAATAGGCAATAAGCAAGGAAAGTATGAGCAGCTTGCGCCGCAAAGGTTCTTTATCATTTGTAGTTCGCTTTGGATTGAGCTTATGGTGTAGACGCTGGATTTCATTAATCAGCGTTTTTTGAGCCGCCACTTTGCTGGAAAGAAGCTCTTTGCAGGTTTGTGGGTCATCCCATAGCGTTCCATTGCAAAGTCTTTCAGCATCCCACCAAGGATCAGTAGAAAATGATCCATTTAGTATCTGCTCAATATCCCACAAACGATCATTGGCAATATTCGCAGCTATCTTAAGAATTTTGTGAGGCTTACAGATTTTCTTACCTTTGGATAGAAAATCTGCTTTGTGGGCACATCGAAATAATTGAACGAGTCCGGGTGTCACCCGATAAACCAGGGGAACTCCACCCCAACTCCAGAGTTGACGATGAGTCTCAGCAAATTCTGGAGAATCTGCGGGTTCATTCGAGACAAAAACAAAAGCTTGAGCTATAGGTGGTTTCCCTTCCCGACTTGCCTCGAAAAGAACGGCATTGACACCGTAGTTTTCGGCCTTCTCCATAATCATCACTTCTTCGGGAGGGCGACCGTTCTTCAGATAGCCTTTAACGGACACAAGGCCATCCAAGGTGGAACTCTTATCGCTCATCGAAAATCAGCCGGTATTTTGTTTGAATTTAAACTTAAGGATTGAGAGGAAATGGTTGGTTGCACAAAAGAACAAAAATTAAAGCTGTCGCAAAATGTTGCTAAAGCATTAAATTTGAGATTTTACTCTTTAATCTAGAAAATGCAAAAATATTAGCGTAATTCATTGAAAAACAATTAGTAATATATTTTACCTTAACTATTCACCTCTAGGACCGTAGGACGCATTAGCGAGATGCGCTGAGCTTGCGGAGCACATTGGTCGGGAGGCGAGTTGATGATGCGCTTCTTTCCTCAGCGCATCCTTCTATGCCCCTCATTTATATCCACTCTTATCCTTTCTTGCCCTTGGCGTTGCTTAACCATATCGGCAAGCACGGCATCGTCTAGCGCATCAAGCAAGGCTTCGTAATAATCAGCGGAAATCAAGTAAGCGGTAGCATGGTCGTGTTTAAAAATAGCCACTGGCTCACCTTCAGATTGTTCCAGCACCAAGGCAGGATCGCGGGTAAACTCATCCATGGAAACCACGGATTCAGCATAGATTGCTTGCATGGATAGCTCCTAATAGTTAAATGAATACATATCTTGAAACTCCCACAACCTCACCCATTTAATTTAGGGCTTTCGCTTTTCAACTGTTCAACCTCTTCCGGTGTCAAGCCCGTAAGGTTTGCCACTTGGCTAGGATTGAAACCAGCTTCCAGCATGTTTTTGGCAATCTCCAAGGCTTGAATGTGGGCACCTTTTTCGATGCCTTTTTCAACACCTTTTTCCATGCCCTTCTCCATTCCCTTCTCCATGCCCTTCTCCATGCCTAAACGATAAGTCGCCAGCTTTTCCACGTCGATGGTTAGCATTTTCAATTCCTCAAATATGTCGATGTTAAAGTCGCGGTTGCTTGCCAGTATGTCCAGCATGTCCACATACTCCCGCAAGCACGGCGGGTTTTCGCCGAAATGCCGGGCAAGCCGGGTTAATATGGCGTGGATGATTTCACGCGGCAATTTGTCTTTGAATAGGTGGCAAAATCCCGCACCAGAATCTTCAGGATGCGCTTGGAAACGATGTCTTTCTTGCCCATGTCAGTCCAGCGATTGTATTGCTTGGCGGGAAACACTAGCGCCAATCGTGGTCATTTTAATCTTATTGTAGTCACATTATTTCAGTCAATAGTCAGGATTTTATTGTACCCATCACCACTCACCGACCCGGTATATCGAAACTAAAAGAAGATCAAATTCTATGTGCAAGGGATTCCATACTTTACCTGTGGCTGACATTGGTGATGAAGGTGACAAGGTGCGGTTAGCAAATCCTTCGACGACGCTCAGAACAGGCTCATCGCACCCTATCGTTTTCCCAATAATAACACCCTCAAGTCACAATCACATTGACCGGATCGGTCCAAGCCCCCTTGCCGCCGCTGCCTATGCCACGCACCCGTATCCACACCGATGATCCGGGGGTTAGCCCTTCCAGCAGAATGTGCGAACTGGTGGCCGAGGTGGTGGCGTGTTTCCAATTGGCTTCCACCGAAGGGTCGCCGTGGGCGATTTCCACTTCATAGCTTTTGGCGCCTTCCAAGCGGGCGACATGAATGACTAAGATGCCGCTGCCGGTCCCATGCGTAATCTTTAAATCGGTGGGGGCGGGCAGGGTCGTGGGATGGCTGGGTCGCGCGGTTTCTTTGCGTTGATCGTAGCCGGTGGATGCCAGCTTGGCGGGGTCTTGCTGCGCCACGAATTCCAAATAAGCCGTCAGGCGTTTGAGCAGGTCGGTCAAGTGATCGCGGGCATTTTTGCGCAATCCTATCTTTACCGAGTCCCCGGTCAGGCTGGCATGGTAGCAATTCCTATAGACATCAAAAGCATCGATGATCTGTTCCAACGAAGGGGCGATGTCCGGCCAAGGTTCGGGGAAGTTGGGGTTGTTGCTAAGGGAGGCGATGATGAAGCCGGCCTTGGCTTGAAAATCGGCTTCGCTAAGACGTTCGAAAGCGACGATCAGTTTGGATAGCATGATGATTCTCCAGTGTTATTGTTGACTAAAGTAGTTGGTAAAACCATTCATCGATGATGGAAATATTCTATGCCTCTTTTTCAACGGAAAGCAAGTGTGAATATTACCCAAAATTGATGGATTTTTTGCTAGGCGGGAATGCTGGATTGAGCGTCTGTCTAAGGTAATCAGCTCAAAATCATGACGAACTAGAGTTCCATGCAGCATTGCATTGAGGTCAATGCAGCATTGCATTGGGGTCTATGCAGCATTGCATTGGGGTCTATGCAGCATTGCATTGGGGTCTATGCAGCATTGCATTGGGGTCTATGCAGCATTGCATTGGGGTCTATGCAGCATTGCATTGGGGTCTATGCAGC
>CAIOOA010000161.1 GCA_903859815.1 uncultured Methylococcaceae bacterium
AGCAGGCTTTGTTTGTCAAAGCAGGCTTTGTTTGTCAAAGCAGGCTTTGTTTGTCAAAGCAGGCTTTGTTTGTCAAAGCAGGCTTTGTTTGTCAAAGCAGGCTTTGTTTGTCAAAGCAGGCTTTGTTTGTCAAAGCAGGCTTTGACGCTCCAAACCTAGATTACTTAGCAAAAAGCAGACATTCGATTATTTAGACTATTCCTAAATTGAACCAGTGAGGTGAGAGATGGCACATGTACATGGGGCAGCCGCCAAAGTTGCTGCTGAAGCAAGTAATCACGCGGCTCAAGCCGCACACCATACCGCCCATGCTGCTCACGCGGCTACCGAACACGGTGCCCATTTGGCCCAAGCGGCAAAACATGCCGCTGAAGCCGCTGCCGGAAAATCCAAGCTTGTTCCAGTAGCGACTTCCTTTCACAATCTGGCAAAAGGGGCTGCCGCCACCGGAGCTGCTGTGACAGCGGGTAACCAAGCAAGCAGGTCATTCATTAGCAGAGTTTTAAGGCATCCTTTGGTCGTTTTCGGCCTAGGCGTAGCCGTTGGCTACACTATTCACAAATATCGAAAGGAAATCATCGCATCCGCCAATCGGGCAGCGGAGACGAGCAAGGATTTTGTCCTTCAACAACGGGAAAACCTTGAAGATCTCGTAGCTGGCAGCCAAGAAACCGAAAACTCCTAAATCTTTGTTCGCCGACATACGCGCCCGCCGATGGGCGCGTCTTATGGGATAAGCTTTCATGTTACTAGCCAAACAAATTTTCGTGCGCCACTCTTCAGAGGGGCATTTGCGATTTGCCATACCCGAAGCATTGTGCCAAACCCACCTAGCTGAAAACCTAGAAAGGGAACTCAAACGTGTCGAAGGCGTTTACCGCGTCGATCTTTACCGGAAACAGCAAAAACTTTCGATCCGCTACATAGAAGGGGTAACCAACGCCAAAACGGTTGCCCGTGCATTGTTTGATTCCTTGGACAAAATCCAAGAACCGCCTTCACCTTCGGGTGATATTGCCGTACAGGAAGAGGAACCAAGCTGGGTAAAGAGCAAGTACCAAGAGGCCAAGGAAACGATCACTGCCCTAGGGATACTCGCCAAAGGAACCGGCAATGCCAGCAATTCAACACCATTGATACCTGACAAAGAAAAGTTTGCCATTGAATTTTTCACCGACATGCTGGTGCTATATTTGATCAAACTTCATTGGCATTTGATTATGGGACACTGGATCAGGAATCCCTGGCAATACCGCTCAGAATGGATGGCGACCATCTACATGATATTCCTACTCGTCCGTTCCAAAAAACCCAAAAAATAAACTCCCATGGAAACTGGCACAACCCTTCCGTCCCTCAAAAACTGCCAAGTCGTCCATCAGACGCGGCATAGGGTACGCATCATCGCCCCGAGTTTGCGCAAAGCCACTGAGCGTTCGTACCTTTACGAAATACTACTGCGTAAACATCCAGCCATCCGCCATGTTGAACTATCCGTCGAAATTGGTTCTGTGGCGGTCTGGTTCAATCCGGGCCTATTACCCAAAGCAAAGTTGTTCGCGGTGCTTGATGCCGTATTGGGAAACCTAGGCAACGCCTCTCCGTTTCAAAAACCCGCCAATGAGCAAAACACCGACCAACCGGAACGGGACTACAACCTCGCTGTGGAAGGCATGACCTGCGCATCTTGCGCCCTGCTGATCGAAATGGTGTTGCGCCGCGACCCGCGAGTTGCCGATGCCAAGGTCAACTTCGCCACCGAGACGGCGACAGTTCGTGCGCGTATGGACCGTGAGGCATTGAACGGCAAATTAGAAGGCATAGGCTACCGTGTCCATTCCCTCGACAGCTTGGCGCAACGTCGATTGCAATTGGAGCGGGAAAACCTCAGGATAGACGAAGCCCGTAAGCGCTTGATATGGGCCAGTTTATTCAGCGCCCCCGCCATCGTGTTGGGCATGTTTGCGCCCCATACTCGCTTGATTGGCATTCTTGAACTCATCCTGACGGCCCCGGTTGTCCTTTGGAGCGGCAAGCCCTTCTTTGACAAAGCCATTAAATTAGCCAAGCAACGCACGGCCAACATGGACAGTTTGGTGGCAATGGGAGTCGGTGCTGCTTTCGGCTATAGCTTGGTTTCATTACTCCGTGGCAAGCTTGAATTCTATTTTGAAGCTGCTGCCGCCATCGTTGCCTTCGTATTGTTGGGGCGCTATTTGGACGAACGGGCCAAAGGCCAAGCCCACGAGGCCATTCGAAAACTGATTGACCTGCAACCGCAAACAGCCAGCGTATTGCGCAACGGCGAAGAATTCGTCATTCCCATCGACGACGTAGTGGTAGGCGATTTGCTGCTGGTTCGACCCGGCGAACGCATTCCCACCGACGGCGAAGTGGTTTCTGGCATTTCCACTGTGGATGAATCCATGATCACTGGCGAATCCATGCCGGTGGTTAAGGAAGCTGGACATTTCGTCACGGGCGGTTGCATCAATGGCAATGGCTCTTTACAAATACGCGCCACCGCCATCGGGGCCGACACCGTATTGTCAGGCATCGTGCGCATGGTCGACCAGGCCCAAGCCGGAAAATTGCCCATTCAAAAAATGGTCGATCAAGTCTCTGCCGTTTTCGTGCCTTCCGTCATGGTCATTTCGGCTGCGACTTTTATTGGCTGGTTGGCAGTCGGGGCAGCGCCAGGCTTCGCCTTCGCCGCCTCCATCACCGTACTCCTGATTGCCTGTCCCTGTGCTTTGGGCTTGGCAACCCCTGCGGCGATCATGGTTGGCACAGGTCAAGCTGCCAAACGTGGAATTTTCATCCGCAACGGCGAAAGCTTGGAAATGGCATCGAAACTGACGGCGATTGTGTTTGACAAAACTGGCACCATCACCGAAGGCAAGCCGCAAGTCACCGACCTGACTAATCTTTCCCGATTTGCCGACGACAAGCTACTGGCCTTGGCCGGTTCGTCTGAATTGCATTCCGAACATTTCCTAGGCAAAGCCATCCTCGCCCATGCGCGAGAACAGGGTTTGAAACTGGAAGAACCCGCCATGTTCCAAAATGAGCCGGGCCGGGGAGTCCAAGCCCAAATTGGCAAACACGTCCTGTTCATTGGTAATCGCCACTGGTTGGAAGATCAAAGCATTTCCCTAGGTAAGGCAGAAGCCATCGCCACCGAACTGGGTAGCCAAGGCAAGACCCCAGTGTACATGGCAGTTGACGGCAAAATTGCAGCTATTTTCGGCATTGCCGACAAGGCGAGGGACAACGCCCGTGAAGCCATCGCCCATCTTCACGCCCGTGGCATCAAAACCTTGATGGCGACGGGTGATGTGCAAGCCGCCGCCTATTACATCGCTGATCTCGTCGGCATTGACCATGTCATCGCTCAAGCCCGACCCGAAGACAAGCTCGCCATCATTCATGACTGGCAAGCAAAGGGTGAGAAAGTCGGCATGATAGGCGATGGCATCAACGATGCCCCTGCCCTTGCCGCTGCCGATGTCAGCATCGCGATTGGTGGTGGTGCCGACGTGGCCATGCAAACCGCCGACTTGACCTTGGTCAACGGCGATATCGCCAAAGCCGCCGAAGCCATGGAACTCAGCAGCTTCACCATCCGCGTCATCCGACAAAACCTGTTCTGGGCATTTGGCTACAACATCGTCGCCATTCCCGTCGCCGCCATGGGAAAACTAAACCCGATGATCGCCTCTGCGGCGATGGCAATGAGCTCGGTGTCGGTCGTGTTGAATTCGTTGCGGTTGCAGAAGAAATAAACTCGACCGATACGGTTAAAAACCTATTCTGTAAAAATGTGAGGCTAGAGGGAACCTCGAAAAACCCAGCACTTCGACAAGCTCAGTGCGAACGGTTCCAATAAAATCAATCTCTTCCGTTCATGCTGAGCCTGTCGAAGCGTGAACGTAACGGGTTTTTCGAGATGCCCTAGAGTGTTACAGAATTGCTTAATCTCCCCAAAGTTCAGAGGATTCAAAAATGCCTGTTCAATCAGTTAGTTTCCAAGAATGTAGCGATCAATTCTCAAAAATTTTTGATCGTGTTCTTAATAATCACGAGATTATTTAAGTCAATAAAGATTCAGAACACGAAATCATCCTATTAGAAGCAAAGGAATATAGTAGCTTGGTGGAAACCTTATATTTATTAAGTAACCCCAACAATGCCAACCGTTTGCGTGAAGGTGTTTCACAGCACCAAAATGGATTAGTGAGGGAAATAGATGTTACGGCTTACTTGGACTGAAAACGCTTTGGAAGATTTAGTAAAATTAGCAAGTTAAAATAAACATGCTTTGAAATCCACTCGTTTGCAAAATGCGAATGGCTTGCAAATTGGGGTTTGCAATTTGCAAATCCTATCCATTCATTTCGCCTCACTAAGCTGAGAATCTGGCGAGACAATCTGAAAACCACCTAAAATTTAACATCAGCAATTGAGATCGTATTTGCAAAACGCAAACGATTTGCAATTTGCAAAGCATTTTGCAAATTTTATCAAATCCCATCGTGTTCCCATCAAGTGATAACCAGCAATTTTAGACTGAGTAGAAACATTCCTTAATGCAAGACTTTGTGAAATACAAGAAACACTGCTCTTTAAAAAAATTTAAATAAATATCTGAAATTTATATAAATTATCTTTTATTACCAATACAAATCATCAGGTTACGCAGTTAAAACTCTATAACAAATCAAAATATTTTTTTAATTCAAGTCATGCCTTAGAGAATATGGCCCGAAATGTGCTTTATTATTTGTGTACAGCAAAGCGATGATGCAACCGCTGTATCTATCAAGAAAAAATTTCTTCATTGAACAAGTTAAATGGATTTTCAAAAGCCTACGCCATGAAGCTTAGGTAAACTTAACATCATAACAAAGGTAAAACACATGAAATTGAAATTATCAGTGGCCGCTTTGGCAGTTTTAGGTGCTTGCTCAGTAGCGAATGCATCCGTCACCCAAATCACCCCGACTACTTCGCCCATCACTCTAGTGAATGGCGATAAGGTGACTTATTCACCGTCGGCTACATCCATTTTTCAGATCGTCAATACCGCTTCATCCGGGGCTGGGAGAGAGTTTAATGCAAACAGTCCAGAAGCTTTTGCATCTCTGCTAGAATCAAAGCTTTCCACGGGAACCTTGACCAACCTTGGCCTCGCGAACGTCAGTGGCAAAACTTTCAGCATTTCTGGTTCAAACTTCTTTCCATTATCTGACCATTCATCTCGGCGGTCAATATGGTGGAAGCGCACTGGTGTTTAACTTTGGTCCTGCGGGAACCACCAGTTTCGATTTTTCCAAAACTGGCGCAGGCAACCTGAGTAACTGGAGAACTTATAATGTCGCAGCCGTTCCTGAACCCGAAGAATACGGCATGATGCTGCTCGGCTTTGGCATGGTGGGCTATCAGATCAAGCGCAAACAGAAGCAAATGGCTCAAGCAGCTATTTAATAAGGCTTCAAACCATTTTTTTCGTAGGCGACTACGAAATCAATACCGCCCGCAAGGGCGGTTTTTTTTGGCATGGCATCTCACGCTTAAGCCTCAAGCTGAAGCCACGCCCTCGCAGCGATTGGCCGTTCGGTCATCCATCGGCATGGCCCACACGGGTTTTCGTCTTTTGCAAAATGCAAACCCTATTGCAAACTTAGCTTCAAGCAAAAAATTTCATTCCACTGACAATTGTGGAATGCTATGAGCCGCTGATCTAGGCGGCTTTTTTTTTCGAAACTTTAATAAATTCATCAAACCTTGATCTTGAAACAGTTAAGCGCTTAGCAATAGCCTGTTAAAATACCTTCATTGTCAATGCGCTTAACGCAATACCAAAGAAGAGTATTCGAAATGAACAACCTAAACCAACGCACCAAGCTTTTTAAACAGCGCCTAGCGGAACGCATTCTATTTTTGGATGGGGCCATGGGCACGATGATCCAGACCTACAAGCTGGAGGAAAGTGATTATCGGGGTGAGCGTTTCAAAGACTGGCCGCGTGACCTTAAGGGTAATAACGATCTACTCTCACTGACCCAGCCGCACATTATTCAAGCCATTGAACGGGCTTATTTGGAGGCGGGTTCGGATATTCTGGAAACCAACACCTTTAACGCCACCCGCATCGCCATGGCCGATTACGGCATGGAAGAATTGGCCTATGAAATCAATGTGGCCTCTGCAAAGCTGGCCCGCCAAGTAGCCGATGAGTTTGAGTCCAAAAACCCTGCCAAGCCGCGCTTTGTCGCCGGGGTTATCGGCCCGACCAACCGCACTGCGTCCATGTCACCCGATGTCAACGATCCGGGTTTCCGTAACGTTAGTTTTGCCGAGTTGGTGGATGCCTATTATGAAGCCGCCAGAGGTTTGGTGGATGGGGGGGCGGACATTTTGATGATCGAGACCATCTTCGACACGCTGAATGCCAAAGCCGCAGTCTTTGCAGTGGAAAAATATTTTGAGGATCATGGGTTCAAACTGCCGGTGATGATTTCCGGCACGATTACCGATGCATCAGGTCGTACTTTGTCCGGTCAAGTCACCGAAGCTTTCTGGAATTCGCTGCGCCATGTCGAACCCGTCTCCTTTGGTTTCAACTGCGCCTTAGGCCCGGACAAGCTCCGCCAATATGTCGAAGAATTGTCTCGCATTGCCAATTGCTATGTGTCTGCCCATCCCAATGCGGGTTTGCCCAACGAATTCGGCGAATATGATCTGACCCCGGAAGCCATGGCTAAGGAAGTCGCTGATTGGGCGGAGAATGGTTTTCTGAACATCATCGGCGGTTGTTGCGGTTCTTCGCCTCGGCATATCAAGGCCATACACGATGCTGTGGAACATTTTCCACCCCGGCAAATTCCAGACATCCAGCCGCAATGCCGCTTGGCCGGTTTGGAACCGATGAACATCGGGCCAGATTCACTCTTCGTCAATGTCGGCGAGCGCACCAACGTGACGGGTTCCGCGCTGTTCCGCCGATTGATCCGTGAAGAGCAATATGAACAAGCCTTGGACGTAGCCCGGCAGCAGGTGGAAAACGGCGCACAAATTATCGACATCAACATGGACGAAGGCATGTTGGATTCAAAAGCGGCCATGGTACGGTTTCTCAACCTGATCGCCGCAGAACCCGACATTGCCCGCGTGCCGGTCATGCTGGACTCGTCCAAATGGGACATCCTCGAAGCCGGTTTGCAATGCATCCAAGGCAAGGGCATTGTCAATTCCATCTCCATGAAGGAAGGCGAAGAAGCCTTTTTGCATCATGCCAAACTGGCCCGTCGCTATGGGGCGGCAGTGATTGTCATGGCCTTTGACGAACAAGGCCAAGCCGACACCGAGGCGCGTAAGGTGGAAATCTGCACCCGAGCCTATCATTTGCTTACGGGTATCGGTTTTCCGGCGGAAGATATTATTTTTGATCCGAATATTTTTGCCGTCGCCACCGGCATCGAAGAACACAATAATTATGGCGTGGACTTCATCGAAGCCACCCGGCGCATCACCGCCACCCTGCCCCATGCGCTGATTTCGGGCGGTGTGTCGAATGTATCGTTCTCATTCCGGGGAAATGACCCGGTGCGCGAGGCCATTCATGCCGTGTTCCTCTACCATGCGATCAAAGCCGGCATGACCATGGGTATCGTCAATGCCGGACAATTGGCAATTTATGACGAAATCCCTCCCGAACTGCGCGAGGCAGTGGAAGACGTCATCCTCAATCGCCGACAGGATGGCACGGAACGCTTATTGGCGATTGCCGACAACTACCGCACTGGCGGTGGACAGACCGAGAAAAAAGAAGATTTGGCTTGGCGGGAATGGCCGGTTGGCAAAAGGCTGGAACATGCGCTGGTGAAAGGCATAGACGAATTCATTGATGCCGACACCGAGGCCGCTCGGCAAACCGTCGAACGGCCCTTGCATGTGATCGAAGGTCCATTGATGGACGGCATGAATGTGGTCGGCGACCTTTTTGGCGCTGGCAAAATGTTTTTGCCGCAAGTGGTCAAATCCGCTCGTGTGATGAAAAAGGCCGTGGCCTATTTAATGCCTTACATGGAGGAAGAAAAAGCCTTGATTGGCGAAGTCCAATCCAATGGCAAGATCATCCTAGCCACCGTGAAAGGCGATGTGCATGACATCGGCAAAAACATCGTCGGCGTGGTGCTGCAATGCAATGGCTTCGATGTGGTCGATATGGGTGTCATGGTTCCTGCCGACAAAATCCTGCAAGCCGCCCGTGATGAAAACGCCGATATGATTGGACTCAGCGGACTGATTACGCCTTCGCTGGACGAAATGGTCCATGTTGCCAAGGAAATGGAGCGACTCGGCTTCACGATGCCCTTGTTGATCGGCGGCGCAACGACTTCCCGCGCCCATACGGCCGTCAAAATTGAACCCAATTATTCTGGTGCGGTGGTTTATGTCACCGATGCCTCCCGCGCCGTCGGTGTGGCGGGTAGCCTGTTGAGTGAAGAACTCCGCGTAGAATATGCGGCGAAGATTAAGCAGGAATACGAAGAAGTCCGCCTGCGTCACACCGGGCGCAAGCAACAAACCCCAATGCACAATTTGGAAGCCGCCCGTGACAATGCGTTCCATGGCGATTGGGAAGACTACACCCCGCCCAAACCAAGCTTCCTTGGCATCAAAGTGTTCGACGGCTACCCGTTGTCCGAACTGGCCGAGTGTATCGATTGGACACCTTTCTTCCATACGTGGGAGTTGTCAGGCAGTTACCCGAAAATTCTCAATGATGAAAAAGTCGGCGAACATGCTCGTAACTTGTTGGAAGATGCAAAGAAAATGCTCAAACAAATCGTCGATGAAAACTGGCTAAAACCTCGCGCAGTGATTGGCTTCTTCCCGGCCAACCGAGTGGGGGATGATGTGGCACTCTATACCGACGACAACCGTAGCGAAGTCGTGACCACTTTGCAAAACCTACGTCAGCAACACATCAAACCGCCCGGCCAACCGAATTACTGCCTTTCGGATTTTGTCGGACCCGCTGGCGTGGCCGATTATGTTGGCGGCTTTGCTGTGACGGCTGGGCAAGGCATCGAAGAACATTTGGCGCGGTTTGCCAAAGATCATGACGACTATAGCAGCATCATGCTGAAAGCCCTCGCCGACCGCCTCGCTGAAGCCTTCGCCGAAGTCCTGCACAAGCGTGTGCGCAAGGAGTTCTGGGGGTATGTACCGGAAGAAACCTTGTCCAACGAGCAACTTATTCATGAAGAATATCGCGGCATCCGCCCTGCTCCCGGCTATCCCGCCTGCCCGGACCATACTGAGAAAGCGACTTTATTCTCCTTGTTGAATCCTTTGGACAATGCCGGTATCTCATTAACCGAAAGTTTCGCCATGTACCCGGCATCCTCGGTCAGCGGCTGGTATTTCTCCCATCCTGCCGCCAAGTATTTCAACGTCGGCAAGCTCAACCGCGACCAAGTGGATGATTATGCCAAACGCAAAGGCATGAGCGTCAAAGAAGCTGAGAAATGGTTGAGTCCGGTGTTGGCATATGAGGCGGAGTAACTATATCAATAAAATTTATAGATGGGCTGTTACCCAAACTGGAACTTGGGTAACAGCAGATTGACAGCTTCCACGCTAAAATGATAATCGCTACGTGTTCACGATAAGTACTCTATATCTTGAAAATGGAGAAATCAATTATGGCTCATCTTACTATTCGCAATCTTGAAGAAACTATCAAGACTGGTTTACGCCAGCGAGCAGCAATTCATGGTTGCTCAATGGAAGAGGAAGCTCGGAAAATCCTAAAACAAGCTCTACAGTCAAAAATAAACGAAGAAGGTTTAGGAACTCTTATTCACAATCGTTTTGTTGCTATTGGCAGGGTTAATCTGTCATTGCCCGAACGGACACCAACCCGCCAACCGCCTGACTTGTCTAACAGTGAAAACTCATGATTCTGCTGGATACCAATGTTGTATCAGAGTTAATGAAACCTCACTCAGAGCCATCAGTTTGATTGTATAAATGAGAAATTCAAAAAACAATGTCCACAAAGGTAATTGATATAAAAAGGATTGAAGAAACTGTTTTATGGGAGAAATTAAAAAATCTCAAAGACACAAATGCGGAACAATTAGTAGCAGCCGTAAAGGATCTCTGTGAAGAAGCATCGGATCGAATGAAGGTGATGCCAGCAACTTCTCCACAATATACCCTCCATGATGAAAGTCATTTTCTCCGTGTTACGGAAATAATGGCGATGGTACTTGGCGAAACAATAGAACAATTAAATTCAATTGAACTATGTCTGCTTATTTTGTCAGCCTATTATCACGACCAAGGGATGGTAATGGATGAAACTGAATATTCAAAGCTCACTACAGATACTAAATTTCAAATTTTTCGGGAAAATTGGTATCTAGATCATCCTAACCAAAAGGAAATCTATGCTCAATTTCAAAGTCCAAATATAAGCAATGAAGAAAGGCATCGATTAGTTAGCTTACTTGCCGAAATGGACGCCGCAATGCTCACAGACTATTTGCGAACAACCCACGCCAACAGATCGGCGAAGCTAATCATTGAAAAATATTCAACTGACCACAGACTTGAAATATTCGGGGTTAATTTAGCACATATACTAGCTATGATTTGCGAGTCTCACTACTCGCACACTCACGAACTAATTCCATCGAATGGATTTAATTATGACGAACAAATTGGCCTAGACAAAATCAATCTATCATTTATTGCTATCATATTGCGTCTTGCGGATATTTTAGATTTTGATGCTGATAGAACCCCTGAAGTGTTATTAAGCACTATCCACTTTTCATCCCCGATTAGCCTCACAGAGTGGAGAAAACATCGTGGTATTAAAGGATGGGAAATAAACAAAAATCTAGTTCGTTTTTCTGCCAATTATTCCCATCCAGCCTATCATGCTGCTGCTCTTAAGTTTATGGACTGGGTTGATAAAGAATTAAGCGAATGCCAAAATCTATGCAATTCATTTCCTGCACAATTCCAACGATACAAACTCCAACTTCCAAGTCTTGTTGATCGTTCCCGTATTAAACCCCTAAACGATAGCTATATTTTCCATGACTTGGAAATCACTTTATCTCGGAATGAAATTGTTAAATTACTTATGACTGATAAGCTTTATAATCAGCCATATATTTGTATTAGGGAATTGCTGCAAAATTCTTTGGATGCGCTTCGCTATCGGAAAGCATTATATGCTTTGTCAGATATGAAATGGGACAAAGGTCAAGTTGATTTTTTACATACTATTGATAAAGATGGATATGAAATAGTCCAGTGCAAAGATAATGGCTCTGGCATGGATAGAGATATTATCAACCGCTTTTTTACCAAGGCTGGACGTAGCTTCTACCGCTCCCCTGAATTTGAGCGTGAACGCGCCATTTTTAAACATAAAAATATCGATTACGATCCCTGTTCACAATTTGGAATTGGTTTTATGTCCTGTTTCATGTTGGGCGATAGGATAAAAATCGAAACTCGCCGTGATTATGGTTCCGGCAGAAATTGGGGTGATCCTCTCATCATTGAAATTAATGGATTAGGTGGGCTGATTGTCATAAGAAAAGGCTTGGAAAGTCAGGAAATAGGCACTACAGTAACAATTACTTCGCGCCAAAAACCCTCTTTTCTAGATGAGTGGAACGATAAGGTGTTATTGACAACAGTGCTAAAACATTTTGCAGTAGCCACTGAATTTCCAATAGTAGGTCGATGCGAGATTGAAGAACTGCAAGACACTGTCGAAATTCCCACTACCCCTTCTTATATTCCAACCTTACTTGAGAATGCAGGAATAACCCAATCATCCTATATAACGATTGAAAAAAACTTCACTGATATTAATCATAATTTAGGTGGAATTATACGTGAATCGTTTTTGATTAATTCGTCAGGCATTCCATGTTTATCCACGCAAGAGGTTACTTGGAAAACTAGGATAGAAAAAGAAAGCTTTACGCTATTCAAAAATAATGAAGCAATGGGAGAAATTAATGCAGCTAGCGGTTATAAACAATCCCAAATAAGCATTGATGGTATTCATCTTTGTGGAGTAGCCGGAAGGCCGCAATGGCAAAATGATTTTATGGTTAAAAGGCGCTTGGGGGATATACCAGCTCATATTTCAGCGAATTCATATTCCCTTGATGTCAGAGGCTCATTAAAACCAGAAATTACGCCTGCTAGAACCCCTGTCGAAAGTTTTGGATTTTTTATTAGCCCACCAAAATGGACAGCGTTATCAAAAATCGTCCATATGGCTTCAGGAAAAATTTGGGCGAAATTATTATCTGAATTTGTTCCAATAGGCTTAGATAGTGAAACATTTTTAAAACTACTTATTACACACAGAGGGGACTTGAAACAAATTCCTTTGGCAGATATATGGCAATATTTGTCCATACCACTAATCGATAATCACATATCTTGGGTGAAAATCTCCTCTTTCAGACAAATTAAAATTGTCCGTAACTTGGATAATTGGCATCTTGAAACTATTGAGAAAAAAATCGATCTACCGCCGGATATTGCTGAATGGGAGCAAAGTGGCAATCAACATCCTAGCCTACTTAATCAAATACATTATACTTTAGTCGCGTTTAGCACCCTGAGTATTGAAGAAGGCAACGTAGTATTTAACCAAAATGAATACCAAGATCAACAAGCTACAGCATCATCCTTGATTATTCGAGAACATAGACAATTTGCTATCGCAATTTCCTATTTTGGTAAAGTTAAAGACATTATCATAGCCCAGTCACCTTTAAGAACAGTGAACCGTTCACACCCATTGATTCAAGAATATATTAAGGGAAGAAAAGACGACACTCTTAATGAATTCATATCTTCAATTATCTTTTTAATTATTTATAAATTGTACTCAGGTAATCTACAAGCATCGCTTAATAAACCTGATCGCTGGATGAAACATACTGCTCATAAATATTTTGCTATTGATTGGTCAAAATATACTAATCCTCTATTAAAGCCACCTTACAAAATATGGCTAGAAACTGATGAAATTATTGAAATTACAGAGAATGACTTTGCAGTTTGGAGAGATATAAAAATAGCAAAGGATATTTTGTAGGTTGCAAAATGAATCATTAGCCCTTTAAAAAATTAAACCTAATTTTGTTTATAAATAATCTATGAACACAAAAACAAAACAAACAACCAAGCTTTTCTTAGAACTAGTGAACAAACAGTTCGACACTGCTGGTGCGATATTATTCGGCAGTCAAGCCCGAATCGATGCCAATACCCAAAGCGATGCCGATCTCGTAATACTACTAAAAGGTAAACCCGGTCGCCGCGTGGATGTGGCCTTGACCATGGCTGACATGGCTTTTGATGTCATGCTAAAAACCGGCTTGATGATTGATGCCTTGCCATTATGGGAGGAAGAATGGCTACACCCCGAAACCTTTAAAAATCCGGCTTTATTGGAAAATATTAGGCGAGACGGGATATGGTTATGAAAGCAGAATATTTTATTTCAGCCATCCAGAACCGGTTCGAACTATAAAAAAATAATAACCACTTTAGTATGTCCGACCTCAACGACCCCCGTGTATTATTCGCCGCCGAGCGTACCTTAATGGCTTGGAACCGCACTTGCCTTGCGCTGATGGCTTTTGGCTTCATGATTGAGCGCTTCGGATTATTTCTTAAAGTTTTGGTTCCTGCTAATGAACACCTACCCCCACATAATCTTTCCTCTTGGTTAGGCTTGGCATTTATTATTCTGGGCGGTATATTCTCGTTGCTATCGACGATACAACACTGGCGTTTTTTGAGAACGCTCAAACCCGTCGAGATTCCTGAACGGCATTGGACATTTCTGCCTATCTTCAATAATCTGGCGTTAATGTTCATATCGGTTTTACTGAGCATCTATATGCTCTATACGGTATTCAAAGTCTAAGCAACACATGTGAGGAATCTGATGAATTATAGAGGGGCGGGTGGCACACCGGGTGGGGAAGGGTCTTTTATCATCGGCTTGGTGATGATGGGCTCGGGTTTTTATTTACTATTGCGGTCGATTGATGTCAGCAATAGCTTTAGCTTGGGCACCAGCCTCTATCAAATGCCGATGATGGGTTACACGGCTTCAATCACAGGGGGTATGTTGTTAATCCCATTTATATTTGGGATTGGAATGATTTTTTATAATGCTAAGAATTTGTTCGGTTGGATACTGGCTGTGGGTGCGGTCAGCGCAATGATTATTGGCGTATTGGCGGGTTTGCGCTTCTCGCTGCATAGTATGTCGTTGTTTGATCTGCTCATCATTCTGGTGCTTGCCATTGGCGGCTTGGGGCTTTTTCTCAGTTCAATGCGCAACTAAAGCGGTATGGAAAGTTGAGCCATCACTCGATTTCTCCCCAACTCTTTGGCCCGGTACAAAGCTTGGTCGGCTCGTTCCAACAATGAGTCCAAATTATCATTTTGGATTAGTGTGGGAGTAAAGAGAGTGCCGATATTGCCACCAAGGGAATTCAGCCCCTTCACCATGAAGAATCCGCCATGGGCCAGATACACTAAGGCGAGAAAATAAGCCGTGAATTTCACCGAAGTATTTTTATTGAGAAAAAACGCACGGGCAATCAACCATGAAACCATGGTTTGGGCAAACGATAGATTAACGCGCCGTAACGCTATATTTTCGTTAATGCAGGTGAAATAGGCGGCGATCAGGGTAATGCAAGCGCATAACGCAATTAGCCAACCAAGCCGTTCGCGATGCCGCAAAAAACGTAGCACACCCACATACTGCAAACACAGGCCGATGACGAACAACGCATTTGTTTAAAATTCGGTAATATTTCACTGAAATCAGACACTCACCCGTGTAAACTATACTCAAATACGATGTTTGAGACCACCTGGCGAAGTAATTAGAATTCTTCTGGGAAAAACATCACCGCAACAAGATTTCGCAGTTTATACCCCTCTCTAGGATGGAGAGGGGTTTTTTATTTCATTAATTGGCGGGTGGCTGGGCGGGGTTGCTTGGGGCTATCGGGGCGGTGGGAATGGATTGAATCGCTTTCCCAGGAAAACCAGACGGGGGATTAAGAATCATGATCAGCCCCATCATGATTACAAACACAGTTATGACGGCGCCTAGTGCGCCAATCCGGGCCGCGACTTTACCCCTACCCTGCTTAATATGCCAAGCCGAAGTCCTTTTCCATGCGAAAACCATTGCCACCAATAAAACAATTAATTCCAGAGTTGCAAGCATGGCGGCCTCAAGCGAAAGGATTGCGCAAAATGATGGTTTCGTTGCGGTCAGGCCCGGTGGAAAGAATGTCGACCGGAACGCCCACCAATTCTTCAATCCGTTTTATATACGCCTTGGCATTGGCAGGGAGTTTCTCGTAATCTGTAATCCCAAGGGTATTTTCCGACCAACCCGGCAAATCCTCGATTATGGGTTGACAATGGGCATATTTCTCAGCCCCCACAGGCACGGTATTGACTCGCTTTCCTTCCACCATGTAGCCAGTGCATATTCCAAGCTGCTCAAGTCCATCAAGAACATCTAACTTAGTTAGGCAAATGCCAGTCAAACTATTCAAACGGGCAGACTTTTTCATCAATACAGCATCAAACCAGCCGCATCGACGGGCCCTGCCAGTGGTCGCCCCAAATTCCGCGCCACGGCTTGACAAATGACCGCCAATTTCGTCAGCCAGTTCGGTGGGGAATGGACCGTTGCCGACACGGGTGGAATAAGCTTTGGTAATGCCTAGCACATAGTCGAAATCCAACAAACCCACACCCGTGCCGCAAGCAGCCCCGCCAGAGGTGGTGTTGGATGAAGTCACGTAGGGGTAAGTCCCGTGATCAATATCAAGCATGGCCCCTTGCGCACCTTCATACAAGACATTTTTTCCCTCGTCGCGGTAAGCATAGAGCAATTCGGACACATCCCCCAGCATGGGTTTCATTTCTTCGCCTAAGGCTAGGGTTTCGGCCAGGGTTTTCTGAAAATCAAGCGCTTGAGCCTTGAAATAATGGGTCAGGATGTAGTTATGGTAATCCAGCAATTCCCTTAGCCGCTCTGCAAAGAAGGAAGGATTGAGTAAATCGCCTGCCCTGACTCCCCGGCGAGCAACTTTGTCCTCGTAAGCCGGGCCGATTCCCCGCCCAGTCGTGCCTATGGCTTTGCTTCCCCTTGCCTTTTCACGCGCAGCATCCAAGGATATATGCACTGGCAGGATCAATGCACACGCCTCGCTGATTAGCAAGCGGTCGCGTACTGGGATACCCGCCTGTTCCAGTAATTCAATTTCCTCCAACAAGGCTTGAGGCGATAGTACGACACCGTTGCCGATGGCGCAAAGCTTGCCTTCGTGAAGTATGCCCGAAGGGATCAAGTGCAAGACCGTTTTCTTGCCGTTAATCACTAACGTGTGGCCGGCATTATGTCCACCTTGAAATCGAACCACTGCGTCGGCTTGTTCGGTCAGCAAATCAACTAATTTGCCTTTGCCCTCATCTCCCCATTGAGTGCCGATTACGACTATGTTTTTGCCCATGTTGTTTATTCCAAATCAGCAGAATTTGTTATTTTCTTGACTCTGTTTCGACTATCACTGGGAAAAGCTCCCATCCGCCGGAACGCTTTATCAGTTCAAAACGGCAACCTAGATCACCAGCAGATGCCGTTTGGCCAGTCAATTCAGGGATTACACTCCAGCCCTCGGCCCGCATGGAGATGATTTTGTCACGCAGGGACTCATCATTCGAACAAGGGGCAAAGACTGTCCGCTCAGCACATGTCTCGTAAGTGCCACCCGACAACCTCGACAAGACTTTCAAATCGGCGCTGAACCCGGTAGCGGGCCTAGCTTGGCCGAAAGGCTTGCCAATGCCATCGTAACGCCCACCCCGGGCAAGTTCGCGCCCATACCCTTCGACAAGGGCAGCAAACACCACACCGCGATGATAGTGGTACCCGCGTAATTCAGCCAAGTCAAAATGAATAGGCAAGTTGGGGAAACTGGCCGACAAAGCCAGTGCAAGCGTTTCCAGATTGGCTAAGGACTGTAACACCTGTTCGTTTGCCGCGGCAAGTTGCCTGTATGCCTCAGGGATCACACTGGCATCGCCGTGCAATTCAATCAATGCAGACAGCATTGCGGCACATGAAGTGTCAACCGGATTGGCATCAAAAAATTCATGCAAATCAGAAGCGGATTTACGATGAAGGATGTCAAAAAGTCCGGCCTCTTGGATGGGATTCAAAGCCGCCTGACCCACCAAACCACGGTAAATGCCGACATGGCCCAGATCCAAGTGAATATTATTCAAGTCAGCAATGGATAACATCTCCAACATCAGTTGGATCACTTCCAAATCACTATCCACCCCACAATGACCATACAACTCCGCACCCACTTGAAAAGGGCTGCGGGTCTTTTCCAAATGATCAGCTTGTGTTTGCAACACTGTACCAAGATAACACAATCGTGTAGGCACGTCAGGTCGGCTATTGCGCGCATCGATACGAGCCACTTGAGGGGTCATATCGGCACGTATGCCCATCAAACGGCCAGAGATTTGATCAATGAGCTTGAATGTTTGCAAATCCAAATCATGCCCTGTACCCACCAACAATGACTCAATGTACTCAATCATCGGGGTCATGACTTGTCGGTATCCCCACGACTCAAACAGATCCAACACAGTCCTGCGCAAGGCTTCCAACCGCCTCGCTTCGGCAGGTAAAACTTCCTCTATACCCTCTGGCAGCAGCCAACGATCATCCGGCAACATAAAGATTTACTTCGACTTTTTAAAGTACTGGAAAAATTCAGAATCCGGTTCAAGCACAATGGTATCGCCTTCTTTTTTGAAAGCTTGCTTATAAGCGGCTAGGCTACGGTAAAACGAGAAGAAATTCTTGTCCTTGCCGTAAGCTTGGGCGTAGATTTCGGCGGCGGTTGCATCCCCTTCACCGCGCTTCAGTTCGGCATCCCGATAAGCGTCACCAAGGATAACCTCGCGCTGCCGGTCGGCATCAGCCCGAATGCGCTCAGCCATTTCCGCGCCCCTGGAACGGAAGTCCCGGGCAACACGAGCCCGTTCGGATTCCATTCTGCGGAACACCGAACTGCTGACTTCACCGGGCAGTTCCACCCGCATGATACGAACATCGACAATTTCTATCCCCAGCTTCTCGGCTGACGGATTGGCGGCCACAATTAAAATATCGCGTATCTGATCCCGCTCGGACGAAACCACTTCTCGAATGGTGCGTTTGCTGAATTCGTCTTTCATGGCAGACTGGACGATCTGACCTAGCTGTATATTGGCTGTAGTCACATCCCCTTGTACCGATGTGTAAAACTTTGCCACATCTTTAATCTTCCATTTGGCGAAATAATCAACGATGACATTCTTCTTCTCAGAAGTCAGGAAACGTTCGGGTTTGGATTCCAGCGTCAGCAATCTTGCGTCGTAAATCTTTACCTTGTTGATGAAAGGAATTTTGAAGTGCAATCCAGGCGTTGAATCGGTATCCAAGATTTCGCCAAGCTGAAATTTAATGGCCTTATCAGCTTGCCCCACGGTGTAGACGGACGAGAAGCTTAAAAATACAATCAGGAGCAACACTGCAATCACAGTCAGGGAATTTCTGCTCATTATTGTGTCCTCCCTTCACGTCCACGCACCACAGCTCCCCTTGGTGTCTTGACCACGTTTTCGCTTGCATCCTGATAGGTTTGCGCTGATTCCGGGTCTTTGCCAGGTTCTGCCGCCACAGCCGGCCTTTGCAACTTATCGATGGGTAAATAAATCATATTGTTTCCACCCTTCACATCCAACAGCAAGGTATTGGCCTTGTCGAATATAGCTTCCATTGTATCCAAGTATAATCTTTGACGGGTAATTTCAGGGGCTTTTTGGTATTCTGTCAACAATTGTTCGAAACGGCCGGCTTCACCTTTCGCTTTGGCAATTATTCTAAGTTTATAACCTTCGGACTCCTCGGTTAAGCGAGCAGCCGCTCCCCTAGCCTTGGGAATCACTTCATTGGCATAAGCTTCGGCCTCATTTTTCAACCTCTGCTCGTCCTCGCGGGCTTTGATGGCATCTTCGAAGGCGCTTTGGACTTCCTCCGGCGGTTGGGCATCCTTGATACTTACCGCCATGATTTGGATACCCGCACCATATTTATCAAGAATTTTTTGAATATCGCTTTTCACTTCATCGGCAAAACCACTTCGTCCCTCGGTCAAAACAAAGTCCATCGTGTTCTTGCCAATGACACCCCGCACAGCACTTTCGGTTACTCCAGCGAGAGTAAGACGTGGGTCGCTCACGTTGAAAAGGTAACTTTTTGCATCTTTGATCCGATACTGCACAGACAAACTCAAATTGATGATATTTTCGTCTTGGGTCAGCATCAATGACTCTTTGGCGAAGGCTTGGTTATTTTGCTGGCGATTATTGGTAGATCGGTAGCCCACTTCAATGAAATTTTGCTGTTCAACATTGACGATAGTATGGCTTTCAATCGGCGCAGGAAAACGCCAATGAGGACCGGGCTGTGAGGTTTCCATGTATTTGCCGAAACGCGTCACCACCCCTCGGTTGCCCTCATCGACGATGTAAATACCCGTCAAGGCCCAAATCACCAAGGGTATCGCAGCCAATATCAAGAAAGTGTTTTTTTGATTGCCGTCACTGCCCCCATTGCCGCCAGAGCCGAACAAACCACCTAACTTTTCCTGCAAAGAACGCATCACTTCTTCCAGATCAGGAGGGGTTTCCTGCTGATCCCGCCCACTCCAAGGGTCTTTTTTGTTACCGCCCGGTTCATTCCAGGACATTGAATGACTCCTGATTGTTGTTCAAACACGATGATGTATTCTGACGAACACGGATAATGAAGACAGCCGTTAGGGTGAAATTATCCTTAAAATTTTACTTTGATTCTGCTGCTTCCCAGTTTTCTACTCTATCGGCAATCCAAATCCTATCGAGTTCCCTCAATTGTCGCTCATCCTTGGTAGCCAATTCGATTTGCATCGTCCATCCACCGTTTTCATTGGCTTCATCTTTTAACACTTTGGCAATTTCATAGAGACGGGCATGCAAAGCCCCTTCGGATGAAGACAAGTGGATTACATGGCGCTTAATCTCACCGCTCAAGCGTTCAATAATGGCCTGATCGAGAAAATCCATGCCCTCGCCACTGATTGAAGACAACCAAATTTTGGCAATTTGCCCATGCTCGTCACGCTCCAAATGTGGATGCACATTTTCCAACAAATCCAGTTTGTTATAAATTTGGATTCGAGGTATTTGACTTGCGCCAATTTCACCAAGAACCACTTCAACTTGAGCGATAGTATCGTCTATCCGTTCATCGCTTGCATCGATCATGTGTAACAGCAAATCGGCATCGCTCGCCTCACTCAAAGTCGAGCGGAAAGCAGCCACTAGTTCATGGGGCAAATGGCGGATAAAACCAACCGTGTCAGCCAACACGACTAACAATTGGCCAGCCACCTGGTAACGCCTTAGGGTGGGATCCAGTGTTGCAAATAATTGATCCGCAGCGTAAACATCAGACTGGGTAAGCCTGTTGAACAATGTTGACTTTCCTGCGTTAGTGTAACCCACCAAGCCGACTACAGGAACATCCGCCCGTTTTCTGGCGTTTCGCCCCTGCTCCCTTTGCTGTTCGACCTTTTCCAAACGTTTTTGGATCATCCGAATGCGATTCTCCAGCAATCGTCTGTCGGTTTCAAGCTGTGTCTCGCCTGGACCACCTCGCAAGCCGATACCCCCCTTTTGGCGCTCCAAGTGCGTCCATCCGCGAACCAAGCGCGTTGACATGTGGCGTAGCTGGGCTAACTCCACTTGTAACTTGCCTTCGAAGGTTCTGGCACGCTGCGCAAATATGTCAAGTATCAGCCCCGTCCGGTCCACGACCCTGACGGAAAGCGCCTTTTCCAAATTCCTTTCTTGGCTGGGTGTGAGCATGTTGTTGAACAACACAAGCTCGGCTTGATGCTCGGCAATCGCCAAAGAGAGTTCTTCTAACTTACCAGTGCCAATGTAATAACGAGAGTCTGGCTTTTGCCGCTTGCCCGAGATCACAGCCAAAGGCAAAGCCCCTGCTGAGATCGCGAGTTCGCGAAGTTCACCAAGATCTTCTGAATCACCTGTGGTTTGCACATGGACGAGTACTGTGCGCTCACCAGAACCGGGACGGTCAAACAAGTACGTATTCCATCAACGGCTACAGATTAAGGCTCGACAAGGTATTGCTAAAACAAATGGACAGGCTATTCCTCGTCTTCGGGTACGTCAGACATGTTAGGTACGCGTACCTGCCTCGCAGGTACGATAGTGGATATGGCGTGCTTGTAAACCATCTGGCTAACGGTATTTTTCAGCATTATTACATATTGATCGAAGGAATCGATCTTACCTTGTAATTTGATGCCGTTGACCAAATAAATGGACACCGCCACATGTTCTTTTCTTAATGCATTTAAAAAAGGATCTTGCAGGTTTTGCCCTTTCGACATCATCATGCTCCATATTGTAATTGTTTGCCTGGCTCGCCAGGTTGACTAGACTTATAGGCTATTAAAACAGATAATTCTGGCTTTCGCCAGATTTGGAAATGCAGTCACTCCATTTCTCGTTAAAAAACATTGGATCTTTAATGCGATGAATTATTTTGACAGAAAAAGGTCTGTTATTCCTCATGACGATGCTGTTTTATCTGGTCGTTGGTGGCCAAACCGCCAAAATCCACACAATTCCATCGACACCCTAAATGGACAGCAAGCTTAGCTAAAAAGTTCTGGCATCCTTAAGAAAATACTTTGCTGAGTGAACAAGCCATTGATTCTTATCACTCTATAACGAATAAATCGACAAAAAACTACACTTTCAAAACTCGTAAACACCATGACAACTCAACCTATGCCCACAATCTGCACACCCTGGGACAGTTTCACCCATTGCCCGAGATGCGGCAAAGCTTCACTAGGCAAATTTGATGAACGGGCAATTTACTGCAAAGCATGCGATTTCAAATTTTATTTTAACAGCGCAACTTCGACCGCTGCTTTCATTTTCCATCAAGGAAAACTGTTGATGGGCATACGCGGCAGGAACCCACAACAGGGAATGCTTGATTTTCCCGGAGGGTTCGTCGAATTCAACGAGACCGCGGAGGACGCGCTGGCTAGGGAAGTTTACGAGGAAGTGAATTTAAAAATATCGTCCGCAACTTATTTGACCTCCGTACCCAATGACTACCTCTTCGAAAATGTGCTTTACAAGACAACAGATTTATATTTCTTGTGCAACATCGAAGATGTTACAAGCCTAAAAACTACGGATGAAGTACCGAGCTTTAGCTGGGAACTACCCGAGGACATTGATCCACAGACCCTAGCCTTTACATCCGGCAGAATAGCCTTTCAACGATTGCGTGAACATTTGAGGACCATGGATTATAGCCTATAAAAGCTACCTAAGCCCCAAGGATTTGCACCATCAAACAGACATTGCTTGACGACGGGAGGTTTTCCTAGAATCCTGAAAAACCACATTTTCTGCTTATTCGTCCCTTAGCCTGATCGTCAACACATCACAACTTGCATGGTGGATTACACTCGCTGCCGTGGACCCTAACAAAATTCCCAATCCACGCCTGCCATGAGTGCCGACGATGATCATTTCGAAGCCATTTTCCTTCGCGACCCGGACAATTTCCGATTTTGGGGTTCCTAATTCCAGCAATTGCCTTTCTTTGGGTATGTGTAAACCCTTAGCCAGTTCTTCCAGCCTACCCTTGACAATCTCCAGCATCTGCTCGTTGATACCGATCTCCATCGGCAGAATCTCGGAATAGCTGGAATCAAGCATCGGCAAAAAATCCACTACGTGAAGCAAACTCAATTCGGCATTAAACGTAGTGGCTATAGTCAGTGCCTTGCCCCCCACTAGACCGCTGAACTCAGATAAGTCAGTCGCTAGAAGAATTTTTTTGTAATTTGCCATGGTTTTTCCCTTCAAAGATTTTTTTTCATCGAGAATTAAGCTAGAAGTTTACCGTTAGGCCAACCCACTCTCAACCCCACTTTAAATAAGCTTAGCCATATCCTTTTCATAAGAAATCATTAATTTATTTTGAGGCTTTCGTATGCGATAGTGATGGTGACTGAAGTGAACCTAGCTGGGCTTACTGCCCCTAGTCAGAAGGTTCGCTCCAATGATCTCCTCCTCCTTGGCGGCCTAAATGGCCGCTTTTTTTTTCTAGGCAAGACATAAAAATGCCCGCTCAAGGCGGGCAATTATTTTTATTATTGATAGTCATTGTATCAGACTGAAGAACAGTCGATGCAAAACGCGTAGCTTTATTGTTGATGTTGTTATTGACGCCTACGCGAACTCTCCTCCTCTTTGACGACTCTACAATCGAGCTTCATCCGTGAAACTGCCCGAAAGTCTAAAGGAAAAAAAAATACTGTCCAGCTTTTGACGCAAATATTTTTTTTGCGAATGAACTCTTAAATTTATTCAATAAATATCATATACTTGAATAAACCAACAAACAATTCCATGGGTTTTTACTTGGTATTTATGCGTTAACAATGCATTTCATTACCACCGTATACGGACACAATCGAGTATGCTTTATGACCTTAACTGGCTAAGGGCTGGTGAAAGACAGGAACAGTCTCGGTACACACCCTCCAAATTTCAACTATTTCACTTTACAAACAACCGACTCATCATGAAAACTGTCCACAAGACACTTTTAATCGGCCTACTTTGCCTCATGCATGCAATCAGCATTCATGCAAACCCCAAAAAATCGGCTAAAATTGAAACCCCACCCCATGTTGAATCGCCCAAACCAACCCAAAGCAATGGTGAGAAATTAACTATTGCTTATATCGGCCAAGATCAGATCAATCCGCCCATTTTGCCTTATTTCTTGTCCAAACCTGAGGATGATGGTCTGCAAGGCGCCTTGCTTGGAATCAACGACAACAACACCACTGGACGATTCACTGGCCAGAGCTACCAGCTTAAAGAAACCCGGCTAGATTCAGATGGTGATGCAATAGCCGCATTCAAACAGTTGGTTGCTGAAGGAAATCGACACATCATTGTCAATCTGAATTCAACGATCACCGCTTCACTGGCGAGATTACCGGAAGCCGTAAATGTTTTAATATATCAAGTGGGGAGTAGCGACGATCGTTTGCGACAAGAGGATTGTTCCGCCAGCCTAATCCACCTTCTGCCAAGTCGGGCAATGAGGACTGACGCGTTGATGCAATATTTAAACAAAAAACGCTGGCAGAAAATCTTTTTAGTCATCGGGCCTGATGAAAACGACAAATTGTATGCCAGCGCAGTCAAACGCTCGGCTCAACGCTACGGACTAAGAATTGTCGCCGAAAAACCATGGCAATTCAGCATTGATGATCGACGCACCCCTGAATCTGAAATTCCCGTCTTCACACAGGGGTTTGATTATGATGTGTTGGTGGTCGCAGATGAGTCTGGTCTGTTGGGTGATTTGCTGCCTTATCGAACTTGGCAACCACGACCGGTTGCCGGTACGCAGGGATTGGTATCAACCGCTTGGCATTTTACCCACGAGTCATGGGGGGCTTTACAATTGCAAAAGCGTTTTCGTGAACAAGCCAAACGATGGATGACGGAACAGGACTATGCCGCGTGGTTGGCCGTCCGATCCATAGGCGAATCGGCCTCACGGGTAAAATCCACTGATTTTGATAAAATAAAGGGGTTTATGCTAAGCAGAGAGTTTGCTCTGGCTGGCTTCAAGGGCGTCCCCCTTTCGTTTCGGCCTTGGGACCATCAATTGCGCCAGCCGATCTTGTTGACGACCGACCGTTCGCTAGTGGCAGTCGCGCCGATTGAGGGATTCTTGCACCAGAAAAATGAATTGGATACGTTGGGGTTTGATCAACAAGATAGCCAATGCCACATCAACAACTAAGTAAGTGAAGGTAATATGCATAAAGACAAAGCAGAACATCTTAATTTCTTTCGGACTGAAGTCAATAATCTTTATTCTGAAATTAAACAATGGATTTCAGAAACCAATCTCAGATATGAGGAATCAACTATTCGGTTAAATGAGAAAAATTGCGACGAATATGAGATAAACAAACTTACTCTAATAACAGAAGAGAATGCAACCCCGATAGAAATAGAACCCATAGGAGCTTGGGTGATTGGTGCCAATGGCAGGATTGATATTAAAGGTCAGTGGGATAGGATCATTATTGTGCATTTAAACAAAGGAGGGCCATTCGGAAACATTGCGCTGAATAATGATGATGGTAATCCCCTTGATGCGAAAAAGCGTCCTTTCTTCAAAGAGATAAATGAAGCAGGATGGTATTGGTTTGAACATAAATTGAGTAGTAAGGGACACAAGCTAACCTCTGAACTCTTTTTTGACATTCTAGCTGATGTTTCAGGTTATGAGCGCAAATAAAGACATACAAAGAGCATGGCTTTCATATTCAATTACTTTGGATTGCCTGAAGATAGCCAGAAAAAGCATTAAAAAAGATCAACATAACGTCCTTTTGGACAAAACCATCTTCCTTGATCTCCCGAAAGATAGGGCTTTACAGGATATTGACGATAGCCAACAACATGCCGAAGATTATCTTATTCTAACAGTGTGGGCATATTTTGAACGTAACTTGTTTCTCAAACTTAACCAAGATTTAATAAATCCAAGATCAAAGTTGATAAATGATAAAATTCAAGATCATATGGAGAGACTTGAGATGAAAAATGGTTTATTGGATGCTTTGAAATCGGTTATATCGTCCGAATTGATCGGCAATGCAAAACAAATATATGATTACAGAAATTGGATTGCTCATCGAAATCCAAAAAAGACCCCACCGGCAATGGTTACTCCAGATTTTGCTTATCAAGTCTTGTCTGAAATAACAAACCAGCTAGATGAAAGGGTACTTATATCCAACCTTTAGCCCACATAAAGAAATGTAATGAAAATTCTCTTATTATTTGCCATAATCAATATTTGCACATTAATCCCGCTTGCCCAAGCCGACACCCTCTTCATCACCCTTGAGAAGGACAATGCCCTAGCCGTTGTTGACGGAAATACTGGCAAGCTGATTAAAACCGTTAAAATCGGCAAGCGTCCACGGGGCATCGTCTTGAGCAAGGATCAAAAGCAACTTTACATCGCCGCCAGCGATGACAATACCATACTCATCATCGACACGGCATCGCTTAAACCCGTTGCCAAGCTGCCTTCCGACAAAGACCCGGAAACCTTTGCCATGGACCCCAGCGGCGAATTCCTTTATGTCTCCAACGAAGACGATAATCTCGTCACCGTCATCGACATCGCCAAGCGAAAAGCCCTTAAACAAATTCCGGTTGGGGTCGAACCGGAAGGCATCGCGGTCAGCCCTGACGGGCAATGGGTCGTCAGCACCAGTGAAACCACCAATATGGTGCATTGGATTGACCGGGCAAAGCTGGAAATTGTCGAAAACACCCTAGTGGACCCACGCCCAAGGTCGGCAGTGTTCACCGCCGACGGCAAGCAATTGTGGGTCAGCTCGGAAATCGCAGGCAATGTTTCTGTGTTCGACGTGGCAAGCAAGCAATTGATCAAAAAAATCAGCTTTAAAATACCTGCCGTCACCCAAGAGAAAATCCAACCCGTGGGCATGCGCATCGACAAAACCCGCCGCTACGCCTATGTTGCCTTAGGCCCGGCCAACCGGGTTGCGGTGATAGACGCTGAAAAGCTAGAAGTGATCGATTATTTTTTGGTGGGTCAGAGAGTTTGGAATATAGAGTTTTCCTCGGATGAAAAAAGGCTTTATACTGCCAACGGTGTCAGCAATGATGTGTCTTTTATCGATTTGGAAAACCACAAAGTCGTGAAGTCCGTGCCAGTTGGTCAATATCCTTGGGGGCTTGCCGTCAAGCCATGAATTTGTCCATTGCCCCCGCGCTATCCGTGCAAAGCGTTTCGCTCGCTTATGGCGAAAAACTCGCTTTGGACAAGGTCAGCTTCACCGTTTTTTCTGGTGATTGCTTAATTTTACTGGGGCCGAACGGAGCGGGCAAATCCAGCCTGTTTTCACTCATCACCCGCCTTTATGACACTCGCGAAGGTTCTATTGAGATTGCCGGGCTTAACCTTAAACGGAATTCAAGCAAGGCATTGGCCAGACTCGGCGTCGTATTCCAACAATCCACCTTGGACATGGACTTGAGCGTGGAGAGAAACCTCCTCTATCATTCGGACCTTCACGGATTGAGCCGTAAACTTGCCAAACTTAGAATTCAAGAAGAATTGGAGAGACAGGCGATGTTTGATCGCCGCCACGAGAGGGTACGTCAGTTGAATGGCGGTCATCGTCGCCGCGTGGAAATCGCACGTGCCTTGTTACATAAACCCAATTTGCTACTCCTGGACGAACCGACGGTGGGCTTGGACATGCCCAGCCGTAAGGCCATCGTTGAATATGTGCATCAACTCAGTGCCGAACAAAACATAGCCGTGTTGTGGGCAACCCACCTCGTGGATGAAATTTTCGAAACCGACCAACTGATTGTTTTGCATAAGGGAACCATACGCTTTCAAGGGTCGGTGCAGGAACTCCTCGAAAAAACAGCGACACCCACTGTTGCCGATGCTTTCCAGCATCTCACACGGGAGGGAAAATGAACTTGCCTCACTATCTAAGAGCCTTGCGAGGCATATCCACCCGTGAACTGTTGCGATTTGTCCACCAGCGCGAACGTTTCATTTCCGCCTTGGTCCGCCCTTTGGTTTGGTTATTTATTTTCGCGGCAGGTTTTCGTTCCACGCTGGGCCTTTCCCCTACCCCCCCTTACGAAACTTATATCCTGTACGAGGAATACATCACACCGGGATTGATCGGGATGATACAACTGTTCAACGGCATGCAGAGTTCGCTATCGATGGTCTATGACCGGGAAATGGGCAATATGAGGACACTGCTGATCAGCCCATTGCCACGCTGGTTCCTGCTTGTAGCCAAGTTGCTGGCAGGTACTTTGGTATCCATCTTGCAAGTCTACGCCTTTCTGTTAGTGGCGTGGTTGTATGATGTTCGCACACCGCCCGAAGGTTATCTGGGCGTGTTGCCAGCCTTATTGCTTTCCGGCCTGATGCTCGGGGCGCTTGGTTTGTTGTTGTCTTCGTTTATCGAACAATTGGAAAATTTCGCTGGGGTGATGAATTTCGTCATTTTCCCCATGTTTTTCCTCTCCACCGCGCTTTACCCATTGTGGAAACTACAAGAATCCAGCCAGTTGTTGCACACATTGGCTCAATACAACCCTTTTTCTCAAGCAGTCGAACTGATACGATTTGCTTTATACGGTCAATTCAACATCTATGCAAGCATTTACACTTTGTCCGCGCTGACCTTGTTCCTAAGTGCGGCGGTCATCGGTTACAATCCTTCCAAAGGTATGATGCAAAAAAAAGGCGGAAAATCATAAAATGACTACTCAAACATGGTTAGTGACAGGCGGTGCCGGTTTCATAGGCGGTAATTTTGTACTTAGGCAAATGCAAAAGGAGACTATCCAAATTGTCAATTTGGATGCTCTCACCTATGCCGGCAATCTCGACACTCTGGATTGTATCAAAGACCATCCAGGGCATGTCTTTGTACTGGGGGACATCGGCGACCGTTGTCTCGTGGATTACTTGCTGAATCGGTATGAACCCGATGCTGTGGTCAATTTTGCAGCAGAAAGCCATGTGGACCGATCCATTGATGCGCCTGAAACGTTCATCCAAACCAATGTGCTGGGCACATTCCAATTGTTGGATGCAGCGCGTCATTATTGGAAATCCTTACCGGAAGACCGGGCCAACAAATTTCGATTCCTGCATGTCTCCACCGATGAGGTGTACGGGAGTTTAGGCGAAACCGGCAAATTCACCGAAACCACACGGTATCAGCCAAATTCACCCTACTCAGCGTCTAAAGCCGGCTCAGACCATTTAGTGCGTGCTTATTACCACACTTTTGGCCTGCCGGTGTTGACCACCAATTGCTCCAATAACTATGGCCCTTATCAATTTCCAGAAAAGCTTATCCCGCTTATCATCCATAATGCGGTCAATGGCAAACCATTACCCATTTACGGCAAGGGAACCAACATTCGCGACTGGCTGTTTGTCGAAGACCATTGCCGTGCCATTGAATTCGCACTTGAAAAAGGGGTTCCTGGCGAAGTTTATAATGTTGGCGGCAATAATGAAAAAACCAATCTGCAAGTTGTCCACACCATCTGCGACCTGCTAGATGAGTTGCTTCCTGACTCACCTCACCGTCCCCATCGTAATTTAATCACCTATGTGGCAGACAGGCCCGGGCATGACCAGCGTTATGCCATTGATGCCACAAAAATCAGCCAGCAATTGGGCTGGGAACCTTTGGAAACCTTTGAAACAGGTCTGCGCAAAACGGTGCAGTGGTATCTGCACAATCAAGAATGGGTGGACCGCGTCATGGACGGAAGTTATTTAGGGGAAAGGCTTGGCTTAGATGAGGGAGGAAATTAGATCATGGCGAAAAAAATCAAAGGTATTATTCTTGCTGGAGGTTCTGGAACCCGGCTGCATCCGCTCACCTATGTGGTAAGCAAACAACTATTGCCCATCTATGACAAACCGATGATCTATTATCCATTGTCGGTGCTAATGTTGGCTGGCATCCAAGACGTTTTGATCATTACCACCCCTCATGATTCAGCTCTTTTTCATAGCTTGTTAGGCGATGGAAGTGCTTGGGGAATGAACATAGAATACGCCGTGCAACCCAATCCAGAAGGCTTAGCCCAAGCATTCATCATCGGTGAACCATTCATCGGAGATGACCGCAGTTGCTTAATTTTGGGAGACAATATTTTCTACGGTCATGGATTCCAAAAATACTTGCAAAATGCCACCCGTCGCGACGAAGGCGCCACCGTCTTTGGCTATTGGGTGAGCGACCCGGAACGTTACGGGGTTGCAGAATTTGCTGAAAATGGTGAAGTGACCGGTCTCGTCGAAAAACCCAAAGAACCCAAATCAAACTATGCCATCACTGGCTTGTATTTCTATGACAACCAAGTGGTTGACATGGCGAAAAACCTCAAGCCTTCCCCCCGGGGAGAATTGGAGATAACCGACATCAACAGTATCTACCTACAACAACGCCAATTGCAGGTGGAAAAACTGGGGAGGGGAATCGCGTGGCTGGACACCGGCACTCATGACTCGCTGATGCAAGCCTCCAACTTCATTCAAACCATCGAAGAAAGGCAAGGCTTGAAAATCGCCTGCCCCGAAGAAATCGCCTGGAGTCAAGGCTGGATCACTAATCAACAACTAGAAGAGTTGGCATCCAAACTCAAGAAAAGCCAATATGGTGAATATTTGCTCCGTCTACCGCAACTAGGAAAACACTAATGAAAATTGAACCGACACATATACCTGGTGTTTTGTTGATAGAACCTGACGTGTTTGGAGATCACAGGGGATATTTCAAAGAAAGTTGGAACCGTCTGAAATATGCAGACTTTGGCTTGGACGTGGACTTTGTTCAAGACAATCTTTCTTTCTCCAGAAAAGGCATTCTGCGAGGATTGCATTTCCAAAACCCAACCCCACAAGGCAAGCTAGTGCAAGCCTTGCAAGGCGAGGTCTTTGATGTCGCAGTGGACATCCGCAAGGGTTCGCCGTCTTTCGGACAATGGTTTGGCGCGGTGTTATCGGCGGAAAACCATCTCCAAATGTACGTGCCGGAGGGATTCGCCCACGGGTTTTGCGTCATTAGCGAAACCGCCTTGTTCGCCTATAAATGCACCGAGTATTACAGCCCCCAAAGTGAGCATAGTTTGCGCTTTGACGACCCTGACATCGGCATCCAATGGCCCTTGGATGAACCGCCCAGCCTTTCCGCCAAGGATATCAATGCCAAGTTGCTGAAAGACTTCCCCGAAAACCTATTACCCCTTTATCCAGCCTTATGAAAATTTTAGTGACTGGCCGCATAGGCCAAGTGGCTTGGGAACTGCGCCGTACCCTAGCCTGTTTTGGAGAAGTCGTCGCACTGGAACTAGGCACTACGCCTTTGAGTTTGGATTTGTCCGATCCGAATTCCATCCGCGAAGTGTTTCAAATCGTCAAACCCAATCTAATCGTCAACGCCGCCGCCTATACTGCCGTCGATAAATCAGAGCAAGACCAAGCACTGGCCTATGCCGTCAATGCCCATGCCTTAGGTTATTTGGCTGAGGAAGCCCAGAAACTAGGGGCCGGAATCATCCACTACTCTACAGATTATGTGTTTCCCGGCAACGCCAGCAAGCCCTATTTGGAAAATGACCCTACCGGGCCGCAAGGCGTTTACGGAGCCAGTAAACTGCTCGGTGAACAGGCACTTGCCGACAGTGGCATCCCTTATTACACCCTACGCACGGCATGGGTCTATGGCAACCGGGGCGGCAACTTTTTGTTGACCATGCTCAAGCTCATGCGAGAGCGCGAATTGCTCAAAGTCGTCAACGACCAACTGGGTTCGCCCACGTGGAGTCGCATGATTGCCGAGGCCACCGCACTGATCGTCGCCCAATCGCTGGACAATGGGCGTTTTGCACCTGGGGACCGTAGCGGAACCTACCACCTGACCTGCGGCGGACACACCTCGTGGTTTGAATTTGCCACCGCCATCCGCGAAGTCGGCATAGCCAACGGCATATTGGCGGAATCCTGCGCCCGAGTTGAAGGCATACCAAGCAGCGAATACCCCACTCCCGCCAAACGCCCTGCTTATTCCGTGTTGGACAATGGTAAATTGGCTGACGTGTTTGGCTTGCGCTTGCCGGAATGGCGGGATGCCTTGGAGCTTTGTGTGGCGGAGGCTGGAAAATAAATGATATTTATCGCCCTCCCCCCACCGAAAATAGTCGGGGAGAGGGCAATTTAAAGATTAAAAAGGCTTCACAGTCGATCATGTAGATAATGCCCTGTCGCATCACCGTTCAACCCCCAATTTCCACATTCGCTTCAAGACTTCTTGCTCCAATTGCGTCAAGCTTTGCCTGACTTCTTGTAAAGCCTCCTCCTCAGCCAATAACTGGTTGGTCAAGGTAGCAGTGATCTGTTCATAATCCGTATCGATGAAATAGCGGCGGGTGCTAAGGCTAAGAAGGTTGTCTTTAAAATACAGCACTGCGCCCGGCATGGCGAGGTATTGCCAAGGCCCGTCATGCAACCGAAAACGGGCAAGGCCAAGTTCCAAACAGGTCATGAAGCGCACATGTCCCGCCATGAGTCCGAAACTGCCGGAAGCATCCTGACCGACGAAAGAGGCAAGCCCTTCGATACGGGTGACAGCCAATGAATCACGAAGGATCATCGTAAAACTTTTCAAATTATTCATTTTTTTTCTGAACACCTACCCAACCGCTCAATGCCTTTGACACATGCCTTCTCCCCGCATGGGAAGATTGGCAGCGAATCAGTGAACAATATCATGAACCCTCCTTCATGTTCCCGCGCATATAGCATCTTTCCTCGCTCAGATCGTCAAAACGTCCCACCATGAAATGATCACAATCTTCAATGGTTTGCTCCAACGGAACAGAAACCCCTTTGATGCCCGTATGCGTAGCCGTCACCCAAAACGGTTGGGTCAGATATTTTTGCAGCTTTCTGGCTCGCATGACGATGCGACGGTCCTTTTCAGACAACTCTGCCAGACCCAACATGGTGATAATGTCTTCCAACTCCTGATAACGGGCCAAATGTTCACGCACACCCTCAGCGACCCGATAATGCCGCTCCCCTAAGGAATGACGGTCCATCAGTTTGCTGCCCGACCGTAAAGGGTCAATGGCCGGATAAATCCCTTTAGCCGCTTGAGTTCGGGAAAGAATGACGGTGGTGTCAAGATGGCTTAGTATGGCGCTCACCGCCGGATCGGTCATGTCATCAGCCGGCACATAAACCGCTTGTACAGAAGTCACGGCCCCGGCTTGAGTGGAAGTGATTCGGTCTTGCAATTCAGCCACTTCGGTACTCAACGTAGGTTGATAGCCCACGGTGGCAGGCATGCGTCCGAGTAGGCTGGAAATCTCGCTACCCGCTTGCACGAAGCGGAACACATTGTCCACGACAAACAACACTTCTTTACGCAAAGTGTCGCGCAAATATTCCGCATAGGTCAACGCAGACAAGGCTATGCGGAAGCGCACTCCCGGCGACTCGTCCATTTGACCAAACACCATCACGGTTTGTGGCAACACCCCGGCATCCTCCATCTCGTGCCACAGTTCATGGGCTTCACGGATGCGCTCACCCACCCCCGCGAACACGGAATAGCCTCGGTGAATGGCGGCAATCGCATGCATAAACTCCATCACCAACACGGTCTTCCCCACCCCCGCCCCGCCAAACAAACCCGTCTTGCCACCTTTGACAAAAGGGCAAAGCAAATCAATCACCTTTATTCCGGTTTCCAATACCCCGCTAACCCCCAAAGCCTCATTCAGCGGTGCGGGTTTGCCATGAATATTACGAAATTCCACACCAGGCAACCGACCCTTGCCATCCAAGGGCTTGCCAAACACATTCAACAACCGGCCTAAGCATTCGGGGGAGACTGGAATTTTCAATGGCCCACCCAAATCATAAATCGTCATGCCCCGCCATAAGCCTGAGGTGCTGTGCAAGGTGATTGCGCGTACATGCTGCTCGTCCAAGTGTTGATGCACTTCGAACAAATAAGTCTCGCCGTCGATGCAGGCACAGAGTGCCTGTCGCAAAGGTGGCAAACGGCTACAGGCAATCACGACCACAGGGCCATGGGCCTCGGCGATCAAGCCTATGGGTTGTCTAGCATTTTCAAAGTGGAACAACTCGTTCATCTGTATGATACCTCTCAGCTATTGTATGCCTTATCAGCCTGTCACAACCATAGTATCGATTGAGAGTCTGGCAACAATGATTCAGGTAAAGCTGGCTGAGAGAATTATCATCAAAAAACCATTTACCCTAGTTTCATTTCCAAGCTTATTAGGACTACAATCATGCCACTTCCCCTACCATTAATTATCATCGACGAGTGTACCCTGCATGAACATAAACCGGCAGAATTATCGCAAAAATCTAAAAATCGATGGAACCTTGGTGATTGGTCCCACCGAAATTCGATTTGTCACCAAAGACATATCATTAAACGGCTTCCATGCTTTCTGCGCCGAGCCAGCCAGCTTGGAAAAGGGCGATATAGTCTATGTTCGACTGCCTATGCTGAATATGGAGGGGGTAGCGTCTACCGTGTGGAAAAAAAGTGGACAGGAAGACAATTGCCATATCGGATTTCAATTCTTGAACATGCGGGGCGTGGGGGGAAGCGCCTTCCATTATAAGGAGTCTGACCGGCACATCAGGTCACCAAGATAGCGAACACAATCAAACTTGGAAGGAACCCCTTCCATTTCTGCTGGATTATTAATGACCGAGGCATGATCTTGCGTACTTTTCCCCTAGTGTTGGCTCTGATTTTTCTAGCTTTATGTCAATTCACTATTGCTGCCGACAGTACGGAAGCAAAGGTCGAATTCTTTTCCCCACAGGGTACGGTGAAAAATGTCCGCCAAGTGGCGGCCCGATTCGCAGTCCCCATGGCTCGATTGGGTGACCTACGTTTGGAAGCACCCTTTGAGGTTGAATGCCCGATGAAAGGTGCGGGACGATGGGTGGATGGGCGTAACTGGGTGTTTGATTTTGAGCAAGACTTGCCTGCCGGGCTACGCTGTACGTTCAAATTAAAACCCAACGCAAAATCCTTGACAGGCCAAACTATCACGGGGACTTCACTATTTTCCTTCGATACTGGTGGACCTAGCATTACCGGCACACTGCCCGACGAAGGCTCCGACGACATTGATGAAAGCCCCCTATTCATACTAAAACTGGATGCCCCGGCTGACCCAAAATCCATAGCCGAACACGCCCGTTGCGAAGTCGAAGGTTTACAGGAACGGATTGAAGCCAATGTATGGCAAGGCGAGGAAAGGGCAAAACTTCTGACAGGCCCTTTGCGCAAGAATTACGAATATTTTTTTGAGGACACGCCGGACGATAGGCTGATAGTCCTGCAATGCCGCCGCAACTTTCCACCTGAATCCAAGCTAAAGCTGGTCTGGGGGGCGGGCATTGCCTCAACATCGGGCATAAGCATCCAACAAGATCAAATCTTAAGCTACCAAGTCCGTGGATCATTCACCGCTAGGTTTCAATGTGAAAAGGTCAATGCCAACTCGCATTGCATTCCTTTCCTACCCATGTCCCTGCACTTCAGCGCCCCCATATCGGCGGAAAAAGCCAAACAAATTCGATTGCTGGATGCTTCTGGCAAAGCATTCCCTGCTGATGATTTTGACCCCGGCAAGACCCCCACTGTAGACGCCCTCAAGTTTAAAGGCCCATTCCCGGAAAGTTCACATTTCAGGATAGTCTTGCCGAAGGATTTGTCTGACGATGCCGGTCGGCCACTGGAAAATCTAAGCCAGTTTCCCCTTGCCGTGCAAACGGATGAATACCCCCCTTTAGCTAAGTTCAATGGCGCTTTCGGCATCATCGAATCAACAGAAGGCGGTGTGTTGCCTGTCACCCTACGCAATGTGGAACCCATTGTCTCGGCCAATCGTTTAATCCCCGGGCAGGAAGGCATCCCCGGTAAGTTGCAAAGGCTGGATCAAAATGATCAAGCCATCGCCTCATGGTTGCGCAAAGTGGACAAAGCTGACGACGAGCGATACGAAGAACTCCCCAAAGCCCATGAAAATGACGAACCTCGTTTCCGCAATCTGACCGGGACCGAATCAGTGTTTGCCGCTGGTGATAGAACCGAATCGTTCGACTTGCCCAAACCCAATGGTGCCAAAGCCTTTGAAGTGGTGGGCATCCCCTTGAAATCGCCTGGCTTCTATGTAGTGGAACTGGCCAGCCCTCGCCTAGGCATTGCCCTGCTGGGTGAGAATAGACCACGTTATGTCGCCACTTCCGCGCTAGTCACCAACATGTCCGTGCATTTCAAATGGGGGCGTGAATCTTCACTGGTATGGGTGACTTCATTGGACCAAGCCAAGCCTGTCGCTAATGCAGAGGTTCGTGTCAGTGACTTCTGCACCGGGGCTGAATTCTGGCAGGGTCGCACGGGTCCAGATGGAACGGTGAAAATTGTCGGTTCGGGAGTATTACCCGAATATGATTCTAGCAATTATTGCTCAACCGGTTCGACTCAACATCCCTTGTTCATCTCCGCCCGTTTGGGAGAGGATATGAGCTTCGTGACTTCCGGCTGGAACAAGGGCATTACACCTTATGACTTTCAACTGACTGTCGGCAATGCAAGCGAAAACAAGCTGGCCCATACGGTCTTTGATCGCACCCTGTTTCGTGCCGGCGAAACGGTATCGATGAAACTCTTGTTACGCAAGCGGACATCGGAAGGGTTTGCCGCCTATGACGGGGATTTGCCCGACACAATAGAAATTCGCCATGACGGCAGTGACGAAAAATTCGAGTTAACCGTCAAATATGATGGACAAGGCATCGCCGAGGCAAGCTGGACCATCCCTAAGGAAGCCAAGCTTGGCAATTATTGGGTAGGTCTGCGCAAAGGCGAGGACTGGGTTGCCGACACTGGCTCTTTCCGCGTGGAACAGTTCCGCATCCCAAGTATGAAAGCCAACATCCAACCCTCTGCCGAATATTGGGTCAATGCCAAAGAGGCAAAAATGGACTTGTTCGTCAATTATTTGTCTGGCGGCGGAGCTTCCTTGTTGCCGGTCAAGCTGCGCAGTCAGGTTCGCGCTCGTAGTGTGTATTACCCAGACTACGAAGATTTTGAATTTGGGGGCAAGGATGTCAAGGAAGGTCAAGTTGAAAACGATGACCAAGCGGATGAAGAAGACAGCAGTGAAAGTTCTCCCGCCCAAGTGCTTCCTCTGAGCTTGGACAAAACCGGGGCGGTACGGACGACTATTCCCTTGCCCAAAGTGGAAACTCCCAAGGAATTAGTGGCCGAATTGGAATATCAGGATGCCAACGGGCAATTGCTATCCGTTTCCAGAACCCTCCCGTTACTGCCCTCCGAAATCGCCTTAGGCATTAAACAAGAGGGTTGGTTTGCCAATAAAGACCAACTGCGCTTCAAGGTGCTCGCACTCAATCCGTCTGGCAAGCCTGTGCCGGGTCAAAAGGTGAAAGTCGAACTGTTCAATAAAACCACTTATTCCTATCGTAAACGCTTGATAGGTGGCTTTTATGATTACGAAAACCATAGCGAATATAAAAAACTGGACAAAGCCTGTGAAGAAAGCACGGACAAAGCGGGGATCATAGCCTGTGAGGTGAAACCCGAAATGTCGGGTGACATCGTATTAAGGGCAACGGCCAAAGATGGCGAAGGCAATACTGCGTTGAGCACTAAAGAAATATGGGTGACAGGGGGCGAGGATTGGTGGTTTGACAATGGGCCTAGTGACCGCATGGATGTGCTGCCGGAAAAGAAAGCTTGGGAATCTGGCCAAACCGCTCGCTTGCAAGTCCGTATGCCATTCCGCGAAGCCACCGCCTTGGTGACAGTCGAGCGTGAAGGGGTATTGGACTCCTACGTTTTGCCCATTTCCGGCAAAGAGCCCGTGATCGAAGTGCCTATCAAGCCTAATTATGCGCCGAATGTGTACGTCTCAGTATTGGCTGTTCGCGGCAGGGCCAGAGATAATTTTGCATGGTTCAGGGAGTTGGCTGGCAAACTAGGTTTCAAGCTCGAAGACAAATCCATCACTGCACTCGTCGATTTAAACAAACCCGCCTTCCGATTAGGCATCGCACAACTGGACGTGGGCTGGACACCTGACCGCTTGAATGTCAAGGTGCAACCGGATAAAGAAGTGTACAAGGTGCGAGATAAATCCATCGTCAAAGTCAAAGTGGAACGAGCCGATGGCGGACCCTTGCCACAACAAGCTGAATTTGCCCTCGCTGCCGTTGACGAGGGCTTGTTGGAACTGAAACCCAACACCTCATGGAAATTATTGGAAGCCATGATGGGCAAACGCGGCATTGAAGTCTACACCGCCACCGCGCAGATGCAAGTCGTGGGCAAACGCCATTACGGGCGCAAAGCAATACCTCACGGCGGCGGCGGTGGGCGACAAACGGCGAGGGAATTATTCGACACACTTCTGCTATGGAGAGGACGAGTCCCCATCAACGCCCAAGGCGAGGCAGAAATCGAAGTGCCACTCAACGATTCTCTGACTGCATTTCGTCTAACCGCAGTCGCCAATGCTGGCATGGGATTCTTTGGGACTGGTGATGCAAGCATCCGGTCCACCCAAGATGTCATGCTACATTCGGGCCTACCTCCCCTAGTTCGGGAAAACGATGCTTTTAAGGCTGTGTTTACCCTACGCAACGCTTCCCAACGTAAATTAGCTTTGACCACTAGGGCAAAGTGGTCGGAAATATCACCTAACGGCGCCAAACCGGCCCCAACTCTTTCGCCTAATGATGACGGGGACAAATCACCAGAAACCTCAAGCAATGCAGCGGATGCAACGGGGCAAGCCTCGGAGCCGGGCATCGCTTGGAATGAATTGCCTCCCATAGTCGCCGAATTGGAACCCGGCGAAGCCAAGGAAATGGCATGGAATGTCAATGTTCCTGCTGATGCCTCCAAACTAAATTGGGAAATTAGCACCGAAGCTGCCGATGGATCAGCCCGTGACCAGATCAAACTAAGCCAAGATGTAATCCCAGTCTGGCCAGTCAGAGTCTACCAAGCCACATTGGCGCAAATCGACAAACCACTGGCAATGGCTGTGGAACGCCCGGCGGGGGCAATCCAAGGGCGAGGTGGCTTGCGGGTTTCACTGCGCGCTAAGTTAGGGGACGGCTTGGGCGGTGTGCTTGATTACATGGGTCGCTACCCTTATTCCTGCATGGAGCAACGGGTTTCCAAGGCCATTGCCACTAGAAACAAGACCCTTTGGGAAGCCAACATGTCGGCCCTTCCCGCTTATATTGACGATGACGGTTTGTTGAAATATTTCGCCGTCAATAGTTTGCAAGGGAGTGATGTATTGACATCCTATGTGCTTTCCATCACCGATGAAGCCAAATGGGCGATACCGGAAGAATCCTTACAGCGTCTGCAAGAAGGACTTAAGGATTTCATTGCCGGAAAAACCAAACGTGTCAGTTCATTAGCCGCCGCAGACTTGGCAATACGCAAACTGGCTGCCATTGAAGCGCTTTCCCGTTACCAACTTGCCACGCCCGAAATGCTGGGTTCCATCACCCTAGATCCGAACCTGTGGCCTACTTCGGCGGTGCTGGACTGGATCAACATCCTCAAACGGGTATCCAGCATCCCCCAACGCGATAGCCGTTTGGAACAGGCTGGACAAATCATCCGCTCACGTTTGAATTTGCAAGGGACCAGCATGGGCTTCTCCACCGAAAGCAACGACCGACTCTGGTGGTTAATGGTCTCCGTGGACGTAAACGCAGTGCGTTCAGTGCTGACTTTGCTGGACCAACCGCAATGGCGGGCTGATCTTCCCAGAATGGCGACCGGTGCCTTGCGCAGACAACATCGCGGGCATTGGGACACGACACCCGCCAACGCTTGGGGCACATTGGCGATGGAAAAGTTCAGCGAGGCTTTCGAATCAGTCCCAGTGAGTGGATACACCGAAGCCGATTTGGCTGGGGTGAAAAAGGGCATGGAATGGACCGAGGCCACCAAGCAGCGGGCATTAAACCTTCCTTGGGGCAATGGTCCAGAAAATCTATCGATAAAACACACCGGAACCGGCAAACCTTGGGCCATTATCCAAAGCCGTGCTGCCCTTCCGTTAAAGCAAGCATTGTTTACTGGCTACAGCATCAAGCGTAGCATTGAACCCGTGGAACAAAAACAAAATGGGGCTTGGAGTAAGGGCGATGTGGCACGGATTAGGCTGGAAATGGATGCACAATCCGATATGACATGGGTTGTGGTTGACGACCCTGTTCCCGCGGGTGCAACGATCCTAGGTTCCGGCTTGGGCGGAGACTCGAAACTGCTGACCAAGAGTGAGAAAAGCGAGGGTTGGGTCTGGCCCGCCTTTGAGGAGCGTCGATTCGAAGCATTTAGAGCCTATTATGAGTATGTGCCAAAAGGCAAATGGTCATTTGAATATACGGTGCGCCTGAACAACCCCGGTAAATTTGAACTGCCGCCCACTCGAGTGGAAGCCTTGTATGCGCCGGAAATGTTCGGCGAATTGCCGAATGGGGTTTGGGAGATTAACTAGTGAAACTCCCTTTATATACTCGATTCGGCATCCCCGAAGTTTGGATTCATGATGGAGATAATTAAGTGGCACTTACCCAAATGCAAATCATCCAATCTCTTGGGGAAGCGATGGCTTGGTTTGAACGCGAAATTAACTGGGGGATTCCACCGACTGAACTGCGCCATCTCTGTGGCCGCATAGGCGAGCTTTATGCTGCATTGATCACAAACGGTCAAATGGCTACTGCGGTCAATCAAAAAGGGTATGACGTAGTCAGTGCCGATGGCCAGAGAATCTCAGTCAAAACCACAGCCGTGATGGGTACTGCTGGTCATATCACGTTAAACTCTAATACTCTGGAATTTGTAGATCGGGTAATCTTTCTTCGTATCAATACCGAGGAGATGCAAATCGAGACTCTCTTGGATGTTTCTAAGGACAAAATCCAAGATATTGTTCAAAATATTGACGGAAAGCGAACTTTCCCCATCGCACAACTACTCGTCAAACCTTCAACACACGAAATAAAATCTGTAAAAGAAGTTTCTTACCAAAATTACACTATACGAGAATTGGAGACTGGCAGTATTGAGTTGGAACTTGGTGGCGAAAACCTATATCCTGTTAAACCCATTCTTCGTAGGATTGCTAATGAACTCAATATCAGTTTACTTAATAACAATGGTAATTTGCTCAATACCCGTCAACTTGGAAGCCAGATTATCCGACACTTGCAAAGTTTGACATCAACGAATGCCTAATACCAGAGTAATGTCAACCACAACTCAATCTAGTGGCTTCGATCCCCGCCACAATAATTTTGACTTGCTACGTTTGTTCGCCGCCAGCCAAGTGGCCTTCATTCATATCGGTGATGAGCTTCATATCCCATTCAGCGGGTGGTTGTTGAGTTTCAGGCAATTTCTCGATTATTTCCCCGGCGTACCCATTTTCTTTGTCATTAGTGGATTATTAATTTCTGCTTCGTTGGATCGCAACCCAAATCTAAAAAACTATGCGATTAACCGCTGTCTATGCATATTTCCCGCGTTGCGGATTTCAACACTATTGACTCTCTTATTACTGGTTATTTTTGGCTACCGGATTTGGTCGGCTATCAATACAACGGGTCAAAACTCAATCATTGTCGTGGCAAAATGGCTGATGGCTCAATTTTCCATTGCCCAGTATTACACCCCGGCTATTTTCAGAAATAATTTTGGTGTTGGTCAATTAAATGGCAGCTAGTGGACAATACCTGTTGAGTTGCAGTTTTACCTCGTCCTGCCAATACTAGCTTCTTTGCTCTGGCGCGGCATGATTCCACTACTGCAAAATATCCGCTTATTGGCGATGACTCTGTTGTTATTTACTTTTTCTTGGGTCTATGTCCATTATAATGAGGTATTGAGTCAGTTCAGCATGAAATTAGCCATACTCATTCGACTAAGTCTAATGCCTTATTTGTATATATTCATGCTAGGCATAATAATCCAGCGCAACCAGATCTTTCTATTCAGGTTGCTAAACGGCAAGGGTTTTTACTGGTTAATGCTTTATCTAGCGGTTGCCTACATTGTCAGTCTATATGACCAGAAACCTCAAAATATTTATACTTCGAATTTACTTTTGATGACTCTGCTTTCGTTCACAGTTATTTCCCTAGCTTTTACAGGTAGACAACTTGCCGAAACTTTACTCAGAGGCAATGACATTTCCTATGGCACTTATATTTACCATGGCATTGTTCTAAATATAGCCTTTGAAATGGGTTACTCGAAAAGCCTCACTGCATTTTTCGTAGTGCTTTTGGTTTCTTATCAGTTAGCCTACCTGTCTTGGTTAGTGATCGAACAACCGGCATTGACCGTAAAACCCAGCCCTCTTTTGTCGCGTGGTCATCCACACTAGATTTTACCGATCCTAAAGACTTGTAGACAAAACTCCCAAATTGGGTTCCAATCGCGTTAAAGTATGCAAGCATCGATTGTCATTTATCAGGTAGCTATTCATGTGCAAATTGCTTCTATTTTCGTTATTTTTTCTTATTGTCGGCTGCACCGCCTTGAATGGATACCGGCTCGACCAACGCTTTGGTTCGGCGAACTCCGCCCGCTTTGATCAAACAGCGGGCCAGCAAACCAATGTAAATAATTCCGTGGAATATTGGCGAGACGTTAAGCCGATTACCGATAATCGCTGTGCGGTCTGCCATGGTTGCTTTGATGCGCCATGCCAGTTGCAAATGGGAAGTGTGGAAGGCATCACCCGGGGCGCAAGCAAAACCAAAGTCTACGACGCAGTGCGCTTGTTTGCCGCGAAACCAACTCGCTTGTTCGTTGATGCAGACAGCAATGCCGAATGGCGTGAGGATGGGTTCTTCCCTGTGTTAAACGAACGTGAAAACACTCCTGAGGCCAACTTGGATGCCAGCGTCATGGCACGGATGTTGACCTTGAAAGGAAACTATCATTTCCCCGAAGGCAGTGTGCTTCCCAATGATCGATTTGATTTTTCCCTAGACCGGGACCAGTATTGCCCCGCCATCGAAGAATTTGATGACTTTGCCCAGAAGCATCCCGATTGGGGCATGCCCTATGGTTTGCCATCCATTTCAAAAAAAGAAGAACAAACCCTGAAGCAGTGGCTGGAAGCCGGCGCACCCGCAGATTCAGCCAAACCGCCAACCCAAGCAGAACTTAAACGGGTTGCCGAGTGGGAAGATTTTTTTAACGGCCCAACCAAAAAAGACCAACTGATGGCCCGTTACATCTTCGAGCATTGGTTCTTGGCGCATCTTTATTTTGAGGACTTGCCGAAAAGTGGGTTTTTTGAACTAGTACGTTCCAAAACACCACCCGGTCAACCCATTCAATTCATCGCCAGCCGCAGACCTTATGATGATCCCGGCGTTCCCAGGGTATATTATCGCTTACGCCCGGTAAGAGGCACCCTATTGGCAAAAACACACATGCCTTATCCGTTAAGCTATTACAAGATGGCTAAACTACGTAGTTGGTTCGTGGATGATCCTTACACGGTGGACACACTGCCCTCCTATGATCCCGTGAGTGCGTCGAACCCTTTCGTCACTTTTGAGCAAATTCCGGTGCGCTCCCGTCACAGATTAATGCTGGACGAGGCTGAGTTTACTTTAATGGGATTTATCAAAGGCCCTGTTTGTCGGGGACAAGTCGCGCTAAATGTCATCACCGATTATTTTTGGGTGGGTTTCACAAATCCTGATCAAGAGGTCGTCGAAAACAACGCCAACCATTTATCTAAACTACTGCAAAACGTCAGACTACCCACAGATCAAGAAAGTAATGCGGGTTTGTTAAAGTGGCTGTCCTATGCCAAGATGCAAAATCAATATCTACACGATAAAAGTGAATTCTTGAATATGCAGATGGTTGGCAGCAAATTGCCCAATATGAGTATGATTTGGGGGGGTGACGGCATTAATAAAAATGCCGCTCTGACCGTATTTCGCCATTTTGACAGCGCCTCTGTGGTCAAAGGTTTGATCGGTGACAAACCACAAACAGCGTTGATTATGGGCTATACCTTACTAGAACGTATGCATTACTTATTAGTGGCTGGATTTGATGTATTTGGCAACACGGCGCACCAACTTGAATCCAGACTTTATATGGACTTTCTACGCATGGAAGGCGAATTTAATTTCCTCGCCTTGCTGCCTTTAGAATCGCGTAATCAAGTCAGAGACTTTTGGTATCGCAATGCATCTGAAGACGTAAAAGCCTATTTGAATGGAAGTAAGGCATTTTTCTACCAAAACAGCGGCATTCAATACAAGACCGACGACCCATTGACTGAATTGTATTCACTTTGGAAATCCCAACTTAAGCCTGTCTTGGATAGGCGCTATGAATTAGATCAAGACAAGCTGGATAAGAAAGATTTAGGCTATTTGATTCAACTTGCCAAAATCAAAGGCAGGGCTATTTCGTCCTTGCCAGAAGATGTTTTTCTGATGGTGACAGACAAACAAGGCAAGGAACATCACTTCACGATCCTACGCAATAGCGCCCATAGCAATATATCGCAGATGTTTAAGGAAGATGCCCGCCGATTGCCAGATGAAGACACCCTCACGGTAGTCCCCGGCTTTTTAGGGGCTTATCCCAACGCATTTTATCGGTTAGATGCTGTGCAACTGCCTGAGTTTGTCGAACGGGTTAGCAATATCCAATCTGAGTCTGATTATGCACAACTCAGTTCAAAATTTGCCCTGCGCCGGACAGATAAGCGGTTTTGGTCGCATAGCGATGATTTAATTGAAAACTATCGCAAGACGTTTCCCATCGAAGCAGGCTTATTTGATTACAATCGATTTGAAAACCGATGAAAGCAAGGACTCAGTTTGCTAAGTGAATAGGCGTCAATGACTTGTATGCCTAATCAATAATTTTTAAAATGAAACCTATTGTTGCCCTTCCACACTAACGCCCTAGGAGATTGACTATGAAGTTGCTGACCCGTGCTTTACCCTGCCTGTTTGTCATAGCCTTTTTATTTGGCTGTGCCTCCAGCCATATCACCGACCGCCATGAATATAAGGGCGCGAAGATCGCACGACCCAATCAAATTTTCGTTTATGATTTTGCCGCCAGCTCGTCGGACGTACCTTCCGATTCGGCACTTGCGGGTCAATATTCAGACCCTACCATGGCACAAACGCCTGAGCAGATTGCCACCGGTCGTCAGGTAGGGGCCGAAATCGCTCAAAATTTGGTTAGCGAGATTCTCAGCATGGGATTGTCGGCAGTGGAAGTCTCTGGACAAGCATCGCCAAAAGTGGGCGATCTAGTGATCCGTGGTTATATCCTCTCACTTGACGAGGGCAACGCTGCCAAACGGGTCGCCATAGGTTTTGGTTCAGGCGCTTCCCACCTGAAAACTGCCGTAGAAGGGTTTCTGATGACGGAGAATGGTTTGAAAAAGCTTGGATCAGGGGATGATGAAGTCGGTGGAAGCAAATCGCCGGGAACCGCAGTGGCACTTGCCGGGGCGGTCGCAACCGCCAACCCGGCAGGGCTTATCATCAGTAGCGCAATGAAAGCTCACGGAGAAATGAGCGGCAGTAGCACCATTGAAGGACGTGCCAAGCAGACTGCCCAAGAAATTGCCAAAATTTTGAAAAAGAAATTTAAGGAACAAGGCTGGATTTAAAAGATTCACTCCGTCATGGCTTGGCTGAATCTGTTCCTTTCTCGCTATAGACCCAAGCCATCAGCAACTGGTAACCCAAGGCCAACATCACCGAGCCCAAAAACAAGCCGATGATGCCTTGGGTCGCCATGCCACCTAGAGCACCCAATAGTATCACCGGCATTGGTGCGTCCGCACCACGACCCAACATCAAAGGTTTAAGGACGTTATCAACCGACCCGGCGACCAATGTGTAAACGGTGAACATCACCGCCACCGTGGTGGAATCATTGGTGGAAAACACATAAAAAATAGTTGGTAGCGCGACGACCAGGGCAGGAATCTGCGCTATCCCTAACAATAAAACCAATAATGCCAGAACGCCAGCGGCAGGAACCCCAACCAAAATAAACCCAGCCCCCAATAACAAGGCTTGGATACAGGCAATGCCGACCACACCTTGGGCCACGGCGCGTATTGTTGTCGTTGAAATATGGATAAAGTTATCCCCTTTGTCGGGCCCAAGCATTCTTTGTGCAATGGCCCTGGCCGATTCATGGGCTGGCTCGGCATAGGCCATCCATATCCCCGCCACAATCAAAGAAACCAAAAACTTCAACATGCCGGTGCCGGCGCTAGTGGCATAACCCAATATTTCCTTGGTGATATCTAAAAGCTTGGGTTCATATTTTGCCAAGACAGCGCCAATGTCATCGTGTGCAGCCGTCCATAATGCAAAAAGATTATCACCCACCACTGGCCAACTCGCCACAGAGGCGGGAGGCGAAGGCACTTGGAAACTCCCGTCGCGTATCTGGCTGACAAACCCTGTGCTTGAATCCGCAAAGGACATGACTAATAAGGTGGTGGGAACCAACACGCCCACCAGAATCGCCAACACTAATATGCTTGCGGCACGGCCTTCCTTATTACCCATTTTCTTGGATATGAATACGTGCAGAGGATACAGGGTCACGGCCAATATGATCGACCACAGCATCATGCGCATAAAGGGCTTGAAAATGAAATAACATTCAAGCACCAAAAACCCGAGTAATCCCACTCTAAGGAATAAATCCATTAGGTTGCGGGATATGAGGTTTTCAAGCTTGGAATCTGGTAATGGGGGAGTTTCTGAATTCATTTTAGACGTTCCTTTATTTGTTGTGCGGGACTCTAGTCTTTTGGAATACCAACTATTAGAGATTACCTTGAGCTTTTATAACTGCCGTAAAATCTGACCATTGCTCTATACGGAAAGCCCTAATATCCCTAACCGACTTTGGAAACCAATGCTTTGATCTCAAAGCTTGCATAGCAAGAAAAAGATTCGCCATGTCTTCATTATCCGTAACATAGAGGCTACCCTGTACCCGGCGAAAACCATATTCATTGAGGATAGCACCTATATCAGCGTAGGCTTGCGAAACTCCTTTTGGGTGGTGTTGTTCCGTATCAGCAACAACCAAATCAAAAGCCACAGCATACATTAAATTGCCTCCGGGTCATCAAGTATACGGGTAAACCGATATTCGGTCTCTTCCCCTGTCTCAACCATTTTGATGGAGATAAGCCAATCGCCATCGTCCAATCGTCGAACAGGAAAACCGATTTCGTATTTCGGTCCGAAAACACCGAAAGATTTTATTTTGCCGATTGGTACTGTAGGTGCAGAAAGTTGGTTAGATTGCATGAGTTGTTTACCAAAATAGTAATTTGTAGTCTATTCGCTTCATTCCAAAACTGAATCTACTTTGCTCAAATAGGCTTCCCAAGAAACAGTATCTTCATGTCGGGTTTCCTTTAATAACTTTAAATCATCTATATCTTCCAATGTAGATAATTCCACCTCTGAACTCGGATAACGTTGCAGATTATTTAAAATTTCATCAATCACAAGATAAGTAAATTATTCAGAGACAAGCAATTATGCTGCATATTGTTAAGCCTTCGGGTTGCGTTATCGAACAGACTAACATCGTAGTTCAGCGACATGAGACTTTAGGCTCGAAATCTGGTAGGTATTATTAGATTTTGACTTTGCACTTTTGCCAAATGGCTCATTTGAATATAGTATCAAATTTTCAAAGATTGCTGTTATTACAGGAACGGATACTGAGTTCCCTAATTGACGGTAAGCAAAAGAGTCATTAGGATGCAGAATGTAATCATCTGGAAAACCCTGTAATCTCGCACACTCCCTAGGCGTAATACGTCTGGGTATTCCATTTTGAACCACTCCTAATCTGTGAGCATCGCTTGTTACAACAGTAATCGAAATACTTTGAGGATCTAAGAATTTGAATACCTCAAAAGACATATTTCCGCATGTTGGATTGTATTTACCATTAATTATACGAAGGTAACCCTTCGCGACCAGATTCGCCAAAATATCTTCAACACCGGATTTTTCCCAAAAAGTTTTTATTTGTTCTAATGTAAGCTCTTTTCCATCCTGCTCTACGCCAAAATGCTTTTTTCTACGATTTCCGATAATAGCATTCATTAGCGCCCTCTCCACATCTGAACAATGTCCCTTAATCCCCAAGTCCCAAGAATGAATTGAGTTACCTCCACGATAGTCTATCAACCGGACTCCATGAAGATTATCGAATGGTTTGTTTTGTAAAGCATCCTCTAATTGGTTGATAAACTTGCTTGAACACCTATATCTATCATCAACTTGCAGTTCTAATATATCCTTTACGCATTTGTGAGGAATATTTGTTGCAAATAAATCATCTTGGAGGATCGCTTTCTTGAATTGATGAGAGTCTGCCGCACCTAAATCTGATTGAATACTTAGATTGGGTACACGTCCCAATGTACATACAAGGTAAATTCTTACTCTGTTCTGTGGAACACCAAAACTGGAACTGTTAAGCAATAACGATTTTACCCTATAACCTAATGATTCTAGCCTTGAAACCACTGTATTATAGGTTCTACCGCCATCATGACTAGTAAAGCCCCTTACATTCTCCAACAACATCAAACTTGGTTTTTTGTTTGCAGATGTAAGTAACCTTTCAATTTCAAAAAATAGTGTTCCTCTAGTATCGGCAAAACCCTTTTGTTTTCCTGCGTAGGAAAATGCCTGACAAGGAAATCCAGCAAGGAGTACATCATGCTCGGGTAGAGCATCAACCAACCTAATATCCCCATTTGGAACTTCACCATAATTAAGAAGGTAAGTTTCTTTGGCTTTATTGTCTATCTCGCTGGAGAACACGCATTTTGATTGATAACTGTGCCTATCCAAGGCGAGCGAAAAACCTTTTCGAATACCGCCAATTCCCGAAAATAAATCTACATACCTAATCATTGATTTTTGCACCACGCCGCGTTTGCTTCAACCAAGTAATCAACCATATGCTGTATTTCTTCAACCGACATCGCAACCGTACAATCGCTATTGCTGCAAAGAGTCCGTACTGCTTTTTCGCGTATGTTAATGTTCCCAGCACCATCAATGACATAGCAAATTTTATGGCCTGCACTATGAACACTAGCCATAAGCGAATCAGATTCACGCGCCTTTCTTTCGATAACACTATTGGTCGTCACTTGAAAGCTGACTTCAATTCCAAAGTATTTACCTTGAGGGGACTTTACAATCACGTCAAAATTCGTTCCATTACCATCCGTGTTATGGCTTACTCCCGGCAAAGATGAATCCCTGATAACAATCCAGTCAGACGGCAATAGAGATTTCAGGTGTTCTACAACGTATTTTTGAGCAAACTGACCTAGGGCATTAGAGGTCGCACCTCCCAATTGCCTACTTACCCGAATATAATTTTCCTTGACGAATTGATCCAATTCCTGAGGCCGCCCAATCAAAGACCCGACAACGCATCGCTCCTTTACTTCCATAGGCAATGAGTCATTTTCTCCCAATGATCCAAACAATAGAAGCATAGCTACATCAATCATTTTTGGTGTAAATTCACCGCCTTTAAGCAGTTTTTTCGAATCAACCAGCAAGGCTGCATTATCCAGCAAACACTTTTCATGAATCTTTTTGAACTTGTACTCCCAATACTGGTTATCCCAACTGAAATTTAAGACACCATTTGGATAATAACTCGATAATGGAGGAAGCTTATTCAACGCTTCGCCACCAAGATCAGTCATAACCATTAGATGCTTGAGAAACAACGGACCTGACAACAATTTGTTATGCCGTATGGTTTCCATCCATGAAAATGGGTTTTTGTTGGCAACTTTTAGGAGCGAAATGAAAGTATCTTGGGTTTTTAGTAACAAAGGCAGTACGCTTGCATTTCCTGCTGCATGAAGAATTTCTTCGGGCCAATGCAAAACCGCCTTTGATTTTAGCTCTGTAAGAGTTCGATTATACTTTGGCATAAGTTATTTTCCTTTTTTTCCATTTGCCGCACACCCCTAAACACTCGTCCCCCCCACCGTCAACCCATCCACGCGCATGGAAGGCTGGCCTACGCCGACCGGGACGCTTTGGCCTTCCTTGCCGCAGGAACCAACACCGGGGTCGAGTTCCATGTCATTGCCCACCATGCTGACGCGGGTTAACACTTCAGGTCCATTACCGATTAAGGTTGCGCCTTTCACCGGGCGGGTAACCTTGCCGTTTTCAATCAAATAGGCTTCACTGGCAGAAAATACAAACTTGCCGGAGGTAATATCAACTTGACCGCCGCCAAAATTCTTTGCGTACAAGCCTTTTTCCACCGAGGCGATGATTTCGGCAGGGTCATGCGAACCCGCCAACATATAGGTATTGGTCATGCGCGGCATCGGCAGATGGGCATAAGACTCCCTGCGCCCGTTGCCTGTCGGCTTGGTTCCCATCAAACGGGCATTCAGCTTGTCTTGCATGTAACCCTTCAGAATGCCGTTTTCAATCAACACATTGTATTGAGTCGGCGTGCCTTCATCGTCAATATTCAACGAGCCGCGCCGTCCCGGCAGGGTTCCATCATCCACCACGGTACACAACGAAGAGGCGACCCGCTCACCAATGCGGCCGGAAAAAACAGAAGTGCCTTTGCGGTTAAAATCACCTTCCAAACCATGGCCCACGGCTTCGTGCAGCAATACGCCCGGCCAACCCGAACCTAGCACCACCGTCATATTCCCGGCGGGCGCATCCACGGCCTCCAAGTTGACCAAAGCCATGCGCACCGCTTCCCGCGCATAACCAAAGGCACGTTCATTTTCCAGAAAATAGCGGTAATCGGCTCGCGCCCCGCCGCCGGAACTGCCTTGTTCCCTCCGACCATTTTGTTGGACGATGACACTGACATTGAGCCGAACCAATGGACGCACGTCGCCATGCATGATGCCATCTTGCCCAAGCACAAGGATCACGTCATGAGCGCCGACAAGGTTCACCATCACTTGCTCGACTCGCGGGTCCATTCTCCTCGCCTCGGCATCCAATAAAAGCAACAATTGGATTTTTTCGTCCTCCGGCAAGGATTGCAGCGGATCTATCGGCGGGTAAAGCAGACGGCTGGCCGGGTCTGAAGCGATTGCCAATTTCCCTTCATGCCCGGAAAAGGCAATGGCACGGGCATTTTTCGCCGCATCCATCAACGCTGGCAGGGCGATTTCATCGCTATAAGCAAATCCAGTCTTTTCGCCTGATACGGCGCGAACGCCGGCACCTTGTTCGATGCTGTGACTACCTTCCTTGACAATCCCATCTTCCAAGCCCCACGATTCATAACGGCTGGATTGCATGTAAATATCGGCGGCATCCACTGATGCGCCAAGCAGCGCCCCCATGACACGGTCGATATCGCCAGTGGTGAGTCCCGCCGGTTCCAAAATGGACTGACGGGCAAGTTCTAAGGATTGATTGGGCATATTTTCTCTGTTTGATTGAGTCAATTAAAATTCAATGGTGTCATTCGGTTTCATCTGCACTCTTTCTGCTAACCCCCGATAGGGATTTGAAATCGGACCAAGCCCGATTGACCATCTCCAAAGGCATCCCGCCTTGAATGCGTTGGATATGCGGGTCATCCCAAGAACCGGAAACTGCATAATTGGTGCTTGCCAAGTTGACATCCTCTGCGCTCATCAGCCGGTGGGCCATGTCAATGACTCCGCTGATGACTGATGACGAAGACGTTTTGCTTGGAATCACCGAAATGGTTTGTTCAGAATCATGGTTCACGAGTCCGACCCTGCCAAAGACCAATATTTCGGCAGTGACGGCATCAATCAATAAACCCTTGGTCCTAGCTTGACCTCCCCACAAATGAAAAGCTCCTTCCATGCTGTCAAAAGCCAGCCCCCTACCGAATAAATGACTGAAATCGACCATAAGCACCTTACGCAAGGTCTGCAAGTTTAACATGCTCAAGGCTTGGCCTGAGCTTTGATCCATTTGCAACACCTTGCCCCGTCCCAACTTAAACCGAATATCGCCGGCCAAGGTAGCGGCAGAGAATTGCTGTGGTGAGCCTTCCCATTCCAAGGCAATCGTGGCTTCTGCCGGCGTGCGGTAAATTTCTTCGCCATATCCCAATAGGCTTAGGAATTGGTTGAGTTCATTGATTTTTAGCCTTCCTTCAAGCTTGGTTTCGTCACGACCGTTCTCCCGCAACCAACTCCCGCTTAAGTCGATATTATGGTTATCCGTCAGCAAACCTAAACGTCTGATATTAATACCGGAAGGCACATGTTCCGTTTCCAATTCCAGCCCACCCCAATCCATCCCTTGACGCATCAAGTGTCGGGTACGAATATGCAGTGCTGGCAAATTGGCAGGGTCTGGCGTGAACGAAGGAGGCTGACCCTCAACCACATCGGCAAATTTTGGCAACAACAAATGATCGAGATCCAACTTCAGCAGAAGATGGTTGGATTCGGCGTATGAAGCACCAAAAGAACCCTTGCCATACACAAAGTCCACGTCACCGAAAAGCTCCCCTGACTCTCGTTTTCCACGAATCGTGAGCGGACCGTAATCTTCCCCAAACCATTTCAATTTGCCAATCTGAATATCAAGTTCACGAGGGACGGACCTGGAAAGCCCAGCACCAAACCCGGCAATCAATTTTCGCCATTCGCCAGCATCGAAGGCATTCATTTTCAGGAATAGCCCTAAGCCCCCCTGCCCTGATAAGCTAGGTTGAGGTTTTTCCCAAACGACATCGCCACCTTCAAGCCGCCAATAATCATTATTGTCGTTGAACAATAAACGCGCCCGACCTTCCGTACCATAAGCCAGATTAATCGAGAAATGGTCGCCCCGCTGCATGACCAGTTCGGCGTTGAATAACTTTTTATCATTTCCGGGCTTCACTAAAGGCGCAGGCAATCTTAATTCCAAACCTGCCAAATCAGTGGCTAGGTTAAAGCGCATGGGTTTGCTGCCAACATCCAGAGATTCGGGCATTTGAACGTTCAAATGATAGCTAAAATCCCCTTCGGCATGTTTCCAAAACTCGCCCGGAAATGCCTTGCGCAAAGATGGCACGCTGGCTTTGCCAAGAATGTCCAATAGAATATTGCCATTTTTTTGGGCCACATCCAATAATACGGGTTCGTCCATGACATTGGCAAAAAGCTGCTTGCCTTCCATGCCATTGCCGGTGAAACTCAGAGTGCCAGTGACTTCCTGCACTTTCATATTGATTCCCTTCAAAGCCAGACTGTTTCTTTTTAGCTGCAACAAACCGCCGACACCAACACCTTCAGAACCGGAAGCCAAAGGAATCAACAGATTCATATCGAGGTGGAATGGCCCTGCAGGTTCTGCCACCCTTGACAAACGCTCAGGGAAAAACCGCATGGAGGTTTGCCGTAAGAACTTCATGGCAGTGGTAAACTCGCCATCCATGTTGCCATTCAAACCCAACCAACCATTACCGAGATAATCCCCGGTCTCGGCATGAACGGCATGGAAGGGGATATTCCCAATACGTCCGCCAGGGGCATCAACAAAAAGCGAAGGCCCAAAAAGCAAGATTTTGGCATTGATATCGTAAAGATGGGGCCAATCGGGGTTGAATTGCATTTCCATGTTCTCGGAATCCGCCTTTACTTCGAATAGTCCTTGCCCTTGGCGGAAAGGGAACTCGGAAAGATAGCCCCGCAACAACACATCGACATTTTTCAGTTTGCCGTGGACAAAAGCCTCAGTCAGCCACTTGGCAGAGTTTGGATCAATCATCGCTAGGGGCAAATAGTCACGAATACGGTCTGCCTCCACCTCTGGAAAATGAGCCGTCATGTCGACGGCAGGGGAATAAACTTCCTGCTCAGGCAAGTCCAGCGCAATATCGATACTACCTTGAATGCCAGGGGCAACCAATGCAAGCTGATGGCCGACGATATGCCAAGCAGACCCAGCAAAAAATTGATCCGCTGCAAACGGCGTTTGCTCGGGTGGAAGTGTGCCATCCCCCGATCTATGCCATTGAAAACCACCGCTTAACATATCTGGGACGATGGGTTTTTTCCATAGTCTAGGTAAATTCAACTCGGGTTTTGCCGCAGTGAATTCAATGCCACCCCTTCGGTCATTGCCACACAAATGCCCATTGACCCGGCCAATGTTCGGCCAACCCTCAGGAGGCGTATAAGTGATTTCAACGAGTTGACCGCAAAATCCAAAATGTCCATTGGTCTCATAAACCAACCGTGCATTCCGCACTTCACCTTTGGGTGTGAACCTGTGCAGGGTATCGCGTATACTCGTGTCCAACAGAGGCAGTCCCGCCTCTATCAAGGCTTGTGCATCATCAAACCGCAGGTAATTGACCGCAGCCCTTAAGGATTGCAATGTATTGTCGGGTGAATTTGAGACGGCGACGGTAAAATCGGTTTCAGGCCAGGCCCGTCCCCGCTGGGAGAGGCTCAAATGTTTGGCACCCAATTGCCAACCATTATCCTCTTTGTGCCACATCACCCATCCTGCCAACTTATCTAAATTTAACAGTCCATCTGCCCCGTCAACCCCACGCCAAACGAACACCGGGCGATCCAGGTCCAATTTTCCAATCAACTCACTCAATGCCCCTGCCTTCCATTTCACCCAAGCTTGCACACCCGCTTCACCCGACCGCAAACGCAGCGGGAACGACTCGATAAACGCCCCTTCCCGCAAACGCTTGGCTTCGATATAAGCCTTGCCTTGCCAATCTCCTGAATTGAGCGGGTTGCCAGTGATTTCCACCGAAGCTTTGACCAGCTTGCCAAGTTTCCCCGGCAAATCCAACTTGGCATCCAACCAATGCCTATCGCCTTCATTGCGCAGCCTAAGTTGAGCCCGACCCAAATGCATGGGCGGACCCCCATTGGCAAAATCCCACTCCATGTCGATGTCAGTTAACCGCACCTCACCTTCGGCAAATAGCCAAAGCGGCGTGTCACCCGATTTCAAGCCGCTCACCGAAATCCCGCCATCGGGCCTTTGCGACAGACGAACCTTGGCTCCGGTAAGACCGATACGATTAACGACGGGTTTGCCGGTGATCACGGTATTCAGCATGTCCAAACCCACGGTCAGGCGTTCAAAATTCAATGAGGGGCCTTCAGTGTTGGCATTTTCGACTGAAAATCCACGCATGGTCACTTCCGGTATTAATCCCTTCATTCCGGCGGATAGCGACTTGATTTGGATGGACTCACCGATGATGGCGCTGATAGCCGATGTCAAATCTTCTCGCCGCTCCGAAACGTGCGGCAATAACCAATAGCGCATAGCCGTCAGCAGCAAGGCCGTGACCACTAACCCGATGGCAACGAGGAGATAAAGTAATCGGCTAAACTTCAGGATGGACATTTAGAACCGATGAATAATGTTTAAAGCAGCACAACGTCATATTGCTCCTGACTATACTGGGTTTCGACGCGAAACTTGACACTGACCCCAAGAAATTTTTCCAGCTCGGCGAGCATGTCAGATTCCTCGTCCAACAAGCGCTCGACCACCTCATTGGAAGCCAGAACCAATAGTTCTTGGACATTATATTGGCGCACCTCGCGGATGATTTCACGAAAAATTTCCAAGCAAACGGTTTCTGCCGTCTTCAATACCCCGCGCCCGCCGCAACAAGGGCAGGGTTCGCACAAAATGTGCTCCAAACTTTCACGGGTGCGTTTCCGGGTCATTTCCACCAAGCCCAATGAAGAGACCGTGCTAATGGCGCTTTTTGCATGATCCTTTTCCAAACCCCTTTCCAAGGCGTTTAACACCAACTGTTTATGCTCAGTATCCCGCATATCAATGAAATCAATGATAATGATGCCCCCTAAATTGCGTAAGCGCAATTGTCGTGCAATGGCTTGAGCAGCCTCCAAATTGGTCTTGAAAATCGTCTCTTCCAAATTCCTCCCACCAACGAAAGCGCCCGTGTTCACATCCACCGTGGTCATGGCTTCGGTCTGGTCGAATATGACATAACCGCCGGACTTGAGGACAACCTTGCGTTCCAACGCAAGTTTAATCTCCTCCTCCACCCCATACAGCTCAAACAAGGGCCGTTCACCGGAATAATGTTCGATCAGCGAGAGTGATTCCGGCACAAATTCCTTGGCAAACTTGTAAAGGCGGGCAAATGTCTCCCTAGAGTCCACGCGGATTTTCTCCACGCGATTGCGTTGCAAATCACGAAGGACTCGCATTGCCAGAGGAAGATCCTCATGCAGCAGGGTTTTTACCCGTGCCGTCCTGATCCGTTGGGCCGTGGAATTCCACATTTTATGTAGAAACAACATATCGGCTCGCAGGGCGGACTCCTCCACGCCATCCGCAGCCGTGCGGCAAATGAAGCCTCCGGTATTGTGTTCACGCAGGAAATTATCCACTATCCCGCGCAACCTGACCCGCTCGGCATCGCATTCGATTCGCTGGGAAACCCCGCTGACTTTACAATACGGCATGAACACTTGGTAAACCGAAGGGATGGACACATCTGTGGTCAATCTAGCACCCTTGGCCCCAAGCGGATCTTTGATGACTTGCACCACCAAATCTTGCCCTTCCCGAAAAGCCAATTCGATTTGGTCGTTGACAGCCCGTTCCCGGTCAGTGGCATTCAGATCGGAGACATGCAAGAAAGCGGCACGCTCCAAGCCAATATCCACGAAAGCCGCTTGCATTCCGGGCAACACCCGGCACACCCTGCCCTTGTAAATATTGCCGACCAACCCCCTTTTGCGGACACGTTCTATCAAAACCTCTTGCAACACACCGTTCTCAACAATCGCAACGCGGGTTTCAGGTGGGGTGACATTGATCAAAATTTCGTCGCTCATCCCCCGAACACCTCCCGCCTGCGTTCGTCACTGGTATCGCTTTCATCGGATCGCATGGACTTTTTTCACTCGTGCATAACTAATTTTTAGCATTGTAGCAGTGAGTGGGCTATTTAGCCGATAGCCTAAGCGATGTTATATGAGTGACAAACCTGCCAATAAACCGGATAATTTGACTTCAACCGTCAACCAAAGGCATATACCCTGAATGTGGTTCAAGAATCTTTCCCTATTACGCTTTACCGAAAACTTCACTCTCACCGCGGACGAACTGCAAGAGCGCATGGAATCAGGTCGCTTCCAACCCTGTGGCAGCCTTCAACCGATGAGCTTCGGCTGGACCGCTCCACTAGGACGGGATGATGGGCCTTTGGTCCACTCCACTGGCGGAAAATTTATGATTTGCGTCTTGCGGGAAGAAAAGGTCTTACCCGCTGCGGTCGTCAACGAATTCTTGATTGAGAAAATCGCTGAAATTGAAGAGCAGAAAGGAACCCCTGTCCGTAAAAAAGAACGCGAAGCCCTGCGCGAGGAAATCATCCACGACCTACTGCCAAGGGCCTTCAGCCTCACCCGCAAACTTTACGCTTACATCGACCCCCTCGCCGGCTGGCTGGTGGTGGACAGCGCCAATGCCAAAAAGTCCGAGGAACTGGCTTCTTGGTTACGCCGTTGCCTGGAATCGCTGCCGGTGGCCTTGCCGTCGGTGAACGAGCGCCCTGCATCCGTCATGACCCGCTGGTTGGCTGAAAGCGCACCGCCCACGGATATTGTCATCGAAAATGAATGCGAACTACGGGCAACCGATGAAGAAGGCGCTGTCATTCGCTGTAAAAACCACGACCTCACTGCCCCGGAAATTCAGAATCATCTGGAAGCCGGCAAAGAAGTGGTCAAACTTGCGGTAAACTGGAACGAACGCTTGGGCTTTGTGCTGGATGATAGCCTGGGCATCAAACGGCTGCGATTCCTCGATGCCGTCCAAGAACAGGCTGCCGACGTGGAGGCCGACAACGAAGCGGATCGCTTCGATGCGGATTTCTCCATCATGTCCTTGGAACTGGCCGCCTTCCTGCCCCGATTGTTGGAACTTTTCGGCGGCGAAAACACCCAAAGTAAATAATTTCAAGTTTTTTCGTTATATTAGGCATTACCATGATCAATCCCCATGCCCTTCGACTAGTCTCGGGTTTTATTCTTTTCGGACTGGTGTCGCTGGCCGTCAACGCCGAGTCAATCCCTCTTCCTCCTGAGGGATCGGACCTCGTTGGAAGATTACGCTATGTAAAAGCTCAGCAAGGAGACACGCTGATTGATGTAGCCCATCGCAATAGCGTGGGTCAAGACGAAATCGTCATGGCAAACCCCACGCCTAGCCGCTACTTTTGGGTTCCGGGGGAAGGCACTAAAGTCAAGATACCCGACCAATTCATCCTGCCGGATGCACCTCGTGTCGGCATCGTAGTCAATGTCCCCGAAATGCGCCTGTATTATTACCCGCCCGGCACGTCAGAAGTCATCACATATCCCATCAGCATCGGGCGGATGGACTGGAAGTCCCCGCTGGGCTTGACCAAGATTGTCGAAAAAATAAAGGACCCAACGTGGACTCCGCCTGAATCCATCAAGCGGGAACACGCCTTGGATGGTGAAATCCTCCCCGATGTGGTGCCGGCCGGCCCTGACAATCCACTAGGCCAATTCGCCATGCGCTTGGGGGTCAAAGGCAGTTATCTGATTCATGGCACTGGGCAGAACAAGGCCGACGGCATCGGCATGATGGTAACCCACGGCTGCATGAGAATGTACCCAGAGGATATCGCTCAACTCTATCCAAAAGTGAGCATGGGAACCCAAGTCAATCTCGTCAACCAACCCGTCAAAGTGGGCTGGTTGGGTGACACGCTTTACATCGAAGTCAGCCAACCGCTAGATGAAGACAATTTAAGCTATAGCCAATTGTCAAGCCTGGCTTCCGGCTTAATCCAAAAGAAAACCGCCGAGCGCCCCGGTACTGTCATCAACCGTGAATTGCTCAAGGAAGCCTTGGAAAAACCCAACGGCATCCCGACTGCGATTACCGGCAAAGTGCCTGTGACCACGCAAGCGGCATCGCCTGTGCCCCAAAGCCCAAGCACCACGACCACTAAGCCACCGATACCGGCTTATACCCCCACTACTTCGGGACAGCCCATCCGGCAACCGGGTCAAGTGGCAACACCGAGTTATCCGCCCCGGACAGCAACCCCTAGTTATCCGCCCCGGACAGCAACCCCTGTGCCGACAACGACATCAAATCCTAGCTATACCCCTCCTAGGACTTCCAAGCCAGTCGCACCCAGCACCCCGGACGTGCCTCCCGGCCCACCCGTCACCCCGGCAAAAACCAAGCCGGAACAGCAAATGCTTCCGCCGATTTATTAAATGACTGAACGCACGGACGCGAATTTGCTTATTTTTTAACTTGAGGGGAAGGTCAAAGCCTGTCCTGAGCGAAGTCTAAGCAGCAATTCTTATTTAGAATGAGAATTGCTGAAGCCGGAGGGCTTTTGCTTGGACAAGATAACGTTGGTAGTCCCGGCTTCAGCCGGTCTCCAAGGGTCTTTCCGCCTGAAGGCGGTACTACAAATGTAAGGCAAGCTTAGCTTCCCTGCATCACAACCTCAACTGTTGACCACCAATTGCTTGATATCCTTGCCCAGTGCATAACTAATGGTATGCTCGCAGATATTGCACGACCTGTCGCCGATGCGTTCAAGCTTACGAGCGGCCCACATTAGATTCAAAGCCATGGGAATCAAACTGGGTTCCTCGGTCATGTCTTTCGTCTGCGCTTGCATAATATCCCCATATTGGATATCCAGAAAACGGTCCCGCTGCCTAATTTCCAAGGCAGCATCAACATCAATGCGCGCAAAGGCATCCAAAGTGTCATGAAGCAATTGGATGACCCCCGACCCGAATTCAATCAGCGGTGCGATGGCCTTCGGCTTCGGAGGTTTTTCTTCCATGACCTTGGTGATCCTTGCGATGCGTTTGGCATCGTCCCCTATCCGCTCCAAATCTTTAATGACCTTAATGACGGCCATCACGAAGCGCAAATCACTGGCAGTCGGTTGGCGACGCGCTAAAATTTGCATGCACTGGTCATTCACCGAGGCTTCCAAAGCATTAAGCTTGCGGTCATCGTTAATCACTTGCTCAGCCACATCGATATCGTTGCCCAGCAATGACTTCATCGCAAGCTTGGCTTGGTCTTCAGCCAACCCACCCAACCGCAAAGTATTGTTACGGATATTAGTTAACTCCTGGTCAAATTGCCGGGAAATATGCTGATGTGGGGAAGGATTAATCATGTGGCCATGCCTGTTGTTGAAGCTCATCTTATTATGAACTAAAAAAGTTACCGTTTGATGAAATTAGCAAACAAAACTTATATTGAAAGCCTTGCACAGCAATTCTCATTTTGGCATGGAAGCCGTCATTCCGGCATGGACTGCCGGAATCCAGTGCCATGGATGGTAACGGGTCGGCTGCGTAAATGTTTGATTAAGCATAACGAGTGAACTCAAGTTTCACGTCCCTGTGACTGGATTCCTGCTTCCCGGCAGGAATGACGGGTTATACATCAACGCTTTCCCTCATAATGAGAATTGCTGAGCCTTGCAC
>CAIOOA010000162.1 GCA_903859815.1 uncultured Methylococcaceae bacterium
CCGCAACGACTTCCAGGTGAAGGTGCGGGGCTTCCGCATTGAGCTGGGCGAGGTCGAGGCCGCGCTGTCGGCGCACCCGGCGGTGCGCGGGGCGGCGGTGGTGGCGCGGCAGGACGTCCCGGGCGACAAGCGGCTGGTGGCCTATGTCGTGGCCGACGGCGAGTGGCCGGTGGAAGGGGATGCCGACGACTCCCCTTCCGCGCTGGCCGGCGCGCTGGCGGGCTTCCTGAAGTCCCGGCTGCCCGATCACATGGTGCCGGCGGCGTTCGTGCGCCTCGACGCCCTGCCGCTGACCCCGAACGGCAAGCTCGACCGCCGGGCGCTGCCCGCGCCGATACTCGTAACGGTCAATGCCAATTTCGTCACGCCCCGGTTTTTGGTGGAGGCACAGATAGCGCAGGTGTGGTGCTTATTGTTTCAAGTGGAAAAACTTAGTGTTACTGCCAATTTTTTTGAATTGGGTGGCCATTCGCTAATGGTGATGCGAATGTTGAGCATGCTCAGGCAAGCGAATTTCGACGTGTCTGTGACGGATATGTTTTCGCATCCGACAATCGAATCGCTTGCTGCTTTAATCGTCCGGCAGAAGGTTGCGACATCGAATCCATGTGCTATTCCGCTACGCACAAGTGGTGGACAGCACCCCCTGTTCATTGTGCATGAAATAGCCGGCGGGGTGCATTACGGCCATTCACTGCTGCAGCATATTGATGCAGACATTCCAGTCTATGGCTTGCCTGGTCAGCTATTGGATGAAATCCCTCATTGGACTATGCAGGCTTATGCCGTGCGTTTGATCGGGATGATCCGCGCAGTACAGCCTAATGGTCCGTATCGGCTTGCTGGCTGGTGTTTCGCGGGGAGACTTGCCTACGAAATCGCCACGCAACTCATTGGCGAAGACGAAAAGGTGGAATTTGTCGGCCTCATCGAATCGTATAACAACGACGAGTTCACCATTGTGGAGGAGCAGGATGACATCGCCCTATTGCTGGAAATCATCGGAAACATAGAAGACGACTATCCGGTGGAAATCATTGACGAGATTAAATCTGATGCGGCGACCATGGACTTCGAGCAATTGGTGCGTAAGTGTCAAGATTTATCCTTGTTGCCGCCCCATCTGACGGCCACGGAGTTCCGCAAATTCCAAGCACACTGGCGAGGCCGTGAATTGGCGGATACCAGCTACTTCGTTTACGGGTTGCCAATACCCGTCCATCTGTTTGCCGCAGAGGAGGAGCGTGTCCAAAACCCGTTTAGGGAGTGGGATCAGGCCATGGATACCTCACAGATACGGATGATTCCTGTCAAAGGCTCGCACATGTCCATTATGAAACCGCCTCATATCAGTTTGCTCGGCAAGGCGCTGTCGCAGGCGATCAAAGAGGCTAGCGGCGATAAAGGCGTTGAAGGCAGATGGTCCCCGTTGATGCCGATACAGACAGGGAAACCGAGCAGGGTGCCGATATTCTGTGTGCCAGGGGCGGGCGGCAGTGTGACCGCGTTGACCGGGCTGGCTAACGTTTTGGATTCTGGGATTCCTGTCTATGGTTTGCAGCCGCGCGGGTTGGACGGAGATGCCGTGCCGCACTCAACTGTTCCGGCTGCGGCCCGCTGCTACCTTAAAGCCATCCAAGAGGCATATCCCAAGGGGCCTTTGCATCTGCTAGGGCACTCCTTCGGCGGATGGGTGGTGTTTGAGATGGCGCAACAGTTAATCGCCATTGGACGCAATGTCGCATCCATAACCTTGGTCGACACCGAAGTCCCAGACGAGATAGGTTGCGCAATCCGTGAATACAGCGAAGCCGATGTATTTATGAAATTGGTCGAAATATACCAACAGTCAGCGGCATGTCCGATACCTATTGACGCAGAAAACTTGACAGGGCTTAACGCCAATGCCCGTCTGATGCTTTTACACGAGTCTCTTGTCCGTGTCGGGTTGATGCCGAGGCAAACGGAACCTGAAGTTTTACGGGGCACACTGCGTACCTTTGCCACGGCTTTGCGCACACATTATCGCCCAAACGCGGTATATGACGGGCCTTTACGTTTGGTGCTTGTGCGCGATCCTGCCCTAGAGGCCGGCATCGACCAACTCCGCAACGAAGGCATTGCGGAGAAGTGGAGGCACTGGGCTCCAAATCTGACCTACTGGCAAAGTCAAGGAAACCATATGACCGTCCTTAAATCACCCAATGTCGACGCATTGGCCGCCTGGTTACAATTGCAATAATATCAATATGGATAGCGGCAATATAAATAACCCAGTTGGCTTAGGCCGCCCATTCTACTTCCTGTGGTGTGGCGAGACGGTGTCGCTCATAGGTACGGCGCTGATGGAGTTTGCCCTAGGCGTATGGGTCTACCAACAATCTGGCTCGGTTTTGGATTTTTCAGGCGTGGTTGTCGCCGCTGTGGTGCCAGCATTATTCGTGATGCCCTTTGCGGGTAGCATCGTCGACCGCTTCGATCGCCGGTATGTGATGGTGGCGGCGGATATCACTACAGCCATATTGACGCTCGGATTGGCATGGCTATTGTGGCGAAACACTCTTGAGATCAAGCATCTTTACGGCTTCAACGTGTTGGCATCACTGATTGGGGCGTTTCGAATGCCCGCCTATAACGCCTCGGTGAGCGCACTTCTGCCCAAGGAAAAATTAACCCGCGCCAATGGCTTGATGGGGATTAGCTCTAATCTGTTAAGCATGTTTGCCCCGTTAATGGCAGGCGGGCTGATGGCGGCGATAGGATTGCCGGGGATTGTCTCCATCGATTTGTTTGCCTTTTGCCTTGGATCTCTATTGATCTTGAGGGCTTTTTTTTATTTGGATCAAGAAGGGCGGGGAGCCAAGCATGAGGAAAGTTCATCCGATAACAGTAGTTTATTGATTACATCGAAATATTTTAGGCAGGAACCAGCCATGTTGGGCTTGCTGTTTTATGTGCTTCTTCAGGATGGCTTACTCACGCTGGTATCCACAATGATCATGCCAATGATTTTGTCGCGTTATTCAGAGGAAGAGTTGGGCATTGTCTTAACCATAGGAAGCATAGGTGGGCTTCTTGGCTCAGTGTTTCTGGCCACTAGAAGCAATTTTACTCGGTTGATGGTCGGCATCCTTGCTGCTGATGTGGTGTTGGCTATTTCCATTATGATAGCCGGTGTTAGCACTTCTTTTATAGTCTACTGCACATGCGCCTTTTTCGCCCTGTTCGCATCAGGGTTCTCAGAGGGATGCAGTCATTCTTTATGGATGAGAAAGATACCGAACCAATACCAAGGCAGAATATTTTCCATGATGGGCGTCCTCATACTTTCAACGACTGCCTCTGTCACCCTTTTTGGAGGGATTGTTGCGGAAAAATTCTTCGAGCCTGCACTTATGGAAGGGGGGGCTTTGAGCATGACAATGGGTTCTTGGATTGGAACTGGCAAAGGTCGCGGATTGGGATTGTTGTTCATCATCTGCGGATTTTTGGGTTTCGTTGTGACCTTTAGTGGCTTTGCAACAAAACTACGGCGGCTCGATTTGATAGTGCCTGACGTGGCATTGCCAAGTGAAGATTGATTGAGTATTTGCAACTGCAGTCAACCTTATAAGATTGATCATCCCGCAGACTGTGCGCGGCGATCACATAGATTTACGGTTTTTTGAAAAAGCGGATATTGTTGAACACATCAAACACTTAGGAAGGAGATAACCATGCCCTATAACTACCTGAAACAACTTGAATCAAACGCAAGAACCTACGGAGGCACGTTTGACCGGGTGTTTTCGTCCGGGCAAGGCGTGCGAGTCCGAGACTCGGGGGGTAAGGAATACATTGACTGTTTGGCCAATGCCGGGGCGTTGCCACTTGGACACAACCACCCCGAAGTGAAAGAAGCTGTCGTGCGGTTTGTTTCATCGGATAGTATTCAGCAAGCTCTGGATCTTGCCACGCCAGCGAAGGTTGAATTTGTCCAAGAACTGTTCTCACGGTTGCCCTCCAATCTTCGGGACAAGGGAAGAATACAGTTTTGCGGTCCATCGGGGTCGGACGCGGTTGAAGCAGCCATCAAACTGTCGAAATTTTATACCCAGCGGCCAAAAATAATTGCTTTCCACGGGGCCTATCATGGAATGACAGCGGGTGCCCTAGGCGCAATGGGCAACCTTCTTCCAAAGTCTGCCATAGGAGTCGATGCGGGAGGGGTCCACTTTGCGCCTTATCCTTATAAGTTCAGATGCCCTTTTGGAACAGACGGAAATCAAACCGATCAACTCTCGATCAATTATATCCGCACCATCTTGTCAGATCCGGAAAGCGGAATACCCAAACCAGCGGCGATGATCGTAGAGGCGGTACAGGGTGAAGGAGGATCCATACCGGCCTCTGTCGAATGGCTCAGGGCATTGCGGGAACTGACGGTTGAGTTCGATGTTCCACTCATCGTCGACGAAGTACAGACGGGCCTAGGCCGAACCGGCAAGTTATTTGCGATTGAGCGGGCAGGCATCACACCTGATATGCTTGTTTTGTCTAAGGCAATAGGGGGTGGCTATCCGCTTTCAGTGCTGGTATACGATAAGCGATTCGATATCTGGCCGCCCGGCATGCACGCAGGCACATTCAGGGGCAACCAGTTGGCGATGATTGCTGGAAGCGCGACAATGCGGATCATCGACAGGGATGGCCTGGTAGAAAACGCAAACAAAATGGGTCAAGTTTTGATGGAGGGACTTACTGGGATCGCACAACGCTACCCGGTATTTGGGGACGTGCGCGGACTCGGGCTAATGGTCGGTGTCGAAGTCGTCAAGCCGAGTGAAGGCAAAGGGCCGGGCTTGCCCGACGGAGCGCTGGCGAAGGCAGTCAAACTCAATTGTTTCGAGAACGGTCTAATTATAGAAACAGGCGGACGCAATGGTTGTGTGCTCCGCTTCCTTCCTCCCCTTATTGTGACTGAATCCGATATTGGCAAAATACTCGAGTGTGTCGAACAAGCTGTTGCAGCATCGCTCCGCAACGATAATATAAGGGTAATGTGACAAGAGTGATGCATAATAAATTTTGGCCTGAACCAGTGCCTATCCACCCCGGTATATGTTTAAAAAAAGTCATATACCATTTGGCATATGTGCAATCTGCATTTAATTCATGAAAATAAAATGATTACTGTCCGAAATCTGACAAAATCCTATCATGTCGGGCCAATAACTGTGCCGGTTTTGAAGGGCATAGACTTTTCCGTCGAGTATGGAGAGTTTGTGGCGATAATGGGTCCATCCGGATCGGGAAAGTCGACCTTGCTCAATGTATTGGGTATTCTGGACCGTTACGACGAGGGGGAATACATTTTGAATGGAACATTGATCAAGCCTCTTTCGGAAACCGAGGCGGCCCACTTTCGCAGCCGTTTGATCGGGTTTGTGTTTCAATCATTTAATTTGCTGCCTTTCAAAAGCGCCATCGACAATGTATCCATGCCTCTATATTATCAAAAGGTCCCACGTAGGCAACGCGATGAAAAGGCACGGCGTTTGTTGGAGCGCATGGGGCTAGCTGACCGCATCCATCACTTGCCGACGGAAATGTCCGGCGGTCAACGGCAACGGGTGGCCATCGCCCGGGCGCTGGTCAACGAACCCCCCCTGATCTTGGCTGACGAACCCACCGGCAACCTAGACTCGGAAACATCGGAGGATGTGATGAAGATATTTTCCGAAATCAACGGAGAAGGCAGGACCCTCGTGGTCATCACGCATGACGAGCACATCGCCGCCAGGGCCCGTCGCGTCATCCGCCTACAGGATGGACGAATCACTAACCGAAACTTGGGGTAAGAATAAACGCACATGTTCGACTTTGACCGCTGGGCCGAAATAGGCCAGTCCCTAAAGCAACACAAGTTGCGCACAGCCTTGACGGCATTCGGGGTAAGCTGGGGAATCTTCATGCTAATTTTGTTACTCGGCATGGGCAAGGGGCTGGAACGAGGCACTATGGCGCTATACCAAGATACGGCGACTAACAGTGTTTGGATCAACGGAGGCAAAACCTCCCAAGACTATAAAGGCTTGACCCCCGGCAGGGTAGTTAACTTGGACATCGAGGACATCGCCATGCTTGCGAGGTTGCCGGGCATTGACTTGATAGGGCCAACCAAGTTAGTCAACAAAGCCTATAACATGCAATACGGGCAAAACATCGGATCGTTTCAAATCTACGGAATCGCCGCAGCCAATGCAGGCATACAAAAATTATCCCTGGAAGGCGGGCGGCAGATTAACGAGTTGGACGAGCGTGAGTCTCGCAAAGTGGCTGTGGTTGGTACAAGGGTAGTAGAAGTCCTCATGAAAAATCGAATAGACCCGTTGGGGAGTTCCATCCTTGTCGGGGGCATTCCATTCACTGTCATTGGGGTTTACAAGAAAGCTCTGGAGGAACAGTCGCCGAATCGAGTGTACATCCCTTATGCTACATTGCGTAATGTATTTGATTCCAGCCCTTACATTAATCAGATCGCCTTGACCGTAGCGCCCGGCCACGCTTGGGCATCCATTAGACCTGAAGCTGTCAAGCTACTAGCGCAGAGGCATCGGTTTGACGCCCAAGACTCGGCGGCTTTGGAAATATACGACATTAGCGCCGAAGTGAAAAAACTGCAATCTCTAATGACCGGCATACGGCTATTCATGGTCATTGTCGGCGTTGGCACTTTACTGGCCGGCTGTGTCGGTGTCAGCAACACCATGCTGGTTACCGTCAAGGAGCGCACCCGCGAATTTGGCATACGCAAAGCCATAGGCGCCTCGCCGTCCAGCATCCTATTCATGGTGCTGCATGAGACGTTGGCCATAACTTTGGTTGCCGGGTATCTGGGATTGCTTGCCGGCGTTGGGGTAATCGAATTGGTTCGCGGCATTGGCATCGAATCGGATTACTTTCGCGACCCTCAAATCGATTTGCCGATCGCGCTCGGGGCAGTCGCTGTCCTGTCTGTAGCCGGCCTCATTGCCGGATATTTGCCCGCCCGTCAGGCGGTCCGCATCTCTCCCATCGAGGCTCTTAGACATGAATAATTTTCGGCGTATTGCCGCCCGTGTCGGCTGGTTTGCATTGATCCTGGCGCTCTTGGCGGGAAGTGGCCTATGGCTGTTTCTTTCCACTGGGGAGAAACAAAGTACTAACCTGCAAACGACAAAACCAACCCGCTTGACCATAGAGCAAAAAACCACCGCCACGGGTCAGATATTGCCCAGCAAGAAAGTCAAGATCAAGTCCCAGGCCAACGGCGTACTGGAGGAAGTGCTGGCAAAGCCGGGCCAATGGGTCAAGCAAGGAGACGTGCTTGCCCGCATCCGCCTGCGGGCCGACCCAGTGGAAGTCAATGTCGCGCAGTCGCAAATCAACAAGGCCCGACTGGAGCACCAGCGTGCCGCCGTCGAACTGGACAGGCGCAGCCGACTTCACGACCAGCACCTGATTTCTGACGCGGCATTCCAAGACGACAGATTAAAATACGATGTCACCCTAGCGGCATTGGAGCAGGCCGAACGGGATTTAGAGCTACGCCTCAAGGGTGCCTCACAACAGATGAAAGCGGCCTCGACCTTTATCACCGCCACCGTGGACGGCATGGTGTTGGAACGGCCGGTGGAGATAGGCGACTTTATCATCAAAGCCAACGATTTGTCAGAAGGTACCACCGTCTTCACCGTTGCCGACATGCATAGCATAATTTTCAAGGGTGAAGTGGAGGAAGCAGATGTGGGGCATCTACGTGCGGGTATGCCCATTGTTGTGAACGTCGGAGCTTTGCCGGGGGAAAGCTTTGAAGCCACATTGGAGTTCATTGCCCCGGAGGCAAGGAAGACCGACCAGGGCAGGACCACCTTTGAAACTCGCGCCCCCATACGCCCCAAGCCAAATGTATTTCTCAGGGCTGGGTATAGCGCAACCGGCAAGATAGTATTTGCCCGGCATGAACAAGTGCTGACAATTCCCGAAAGTTATCTGTCGTTCCGCAACCATGAACCTTATGTCCGTGTTAAATTGCCGACTGGCGAAATCATCGAACGGAAGCTGGTCACAGGATTCTCTGACGGACTCAACATCGAAGTAGTTTCGGGCCTCAACGAGCAAGATATTGTCGTTTCTCCAAACCCTGTGGCCACACCGTGATGGCAGGCTTACACCCTTTAAATCCTCAGCCAGTGTTTCCAAATTTGCGTTTGGCAACTTTGATATTGCTTGGGTTTTTCCTAGCCGCTAGCTCGCCACTGGCGGCCACGCAGTATCCAAAGAATTTGCTAGACGTCTACCACAAAGCAGAAGATGAGGACCCGCAGTTGCTCAAAGGAAGGGCAAACCGCTACGCAAACGAGGAAATCCGCAACCAGACCAAAGCCAAGGCATTGTTGCCTTCAGTGAGTCTGAGCGCCAATGTCACCGGCAATTTCCAGAACATAATATTGTTGCAGCAAGACACCGTCGGAAACGGCGGTCACGACCAATTCGTCAGCGGCGGCTATAACGTCACGCTTACCCAGCCCGTGTTTCACTATGACAGGCTGATTGCCATGGATCAAGCCGGGCAGCGCGTGGAACAGTCCGAGGTGGAACTCGATACGATTCGCCAAGATTTGATCCTGCGGGTCGCGGAACGGTATTTCAACCTTCTGAATGCCATGGATAACCTGAGGGTTGCACAAGCGCAGAAGGCCAGCCTGGCCCGGCAAAAGGAGCAAACCCACCAACGCTTTGATGTCGGCGAGATTGCCGTTACCGACGTGGCCGAGGCCGAAGCTGGCGACGACCGGGCGGGGGCTGATGAAATTGAAGCCCGGCAGCAACTTGACGATGCCAAGGCGGCACTGCGCGAGATAACAGGAGAGGATTACAGCACCCTGTCCGCGCTTGCCGCCGACATCCCTTTGGCCCGGCCGGAGCCGACGGACGAAAATCGCTGGACAGAACAGGCAATGGCACAAAATCCGCGCGTCGTCGCCGCAGCCATTGCCGCGGAGGTTGCCAGCAAGGAGATTAGCCGTCGGTCATCCGAGCATCTGCCGAGTTTGGACCTGGTGGCCGGAAATGGATTTTTTTCGACGGGCGGGCAGTTTGGTGCCTACCAGATCTATTCGAACAATGTCGGGATCACCATGAATTTGCCCCTCTACGAAGGAGGGCAGATCAGTTCCAGAGGCCGTGAGGCCGCCTACCGCCTTGACGAGGCTATGGCCACGCTTAAGCAGGAACAGCGCGCAGTACACCGGCAAACTCTGGATGCGTTTCGTGGCATAATCACGGGCGTAAGCCGTGTACAAGCGCTCCGTAAGACGATGAGTTCACAAGAGTTGTCGGTGGGGGCGATCAGGGCCAGCATCGAAGTGGGTAGCCGCACCACACTCGACCTTATCAATGCCGAGCGCGACTGGTATCGAGTCCAGCGCGACTACGCCAAGTCCCGGTACGACTATTTGCTGAACACGCTTCGCCTCAAACGTTCAGCAGGGATCCTCGCGGAGGAGGACCTGGTCAAGATTAACTCATTTTTGACGGGCAATGCCCCTGCGGCCCGGCCCTGAATCCTGATTTCAGGCGCTGTCAAACCGCTTAGGTGAGCAAAGCTTAAGCCGCTGCGGCAAGGTTGCAAAACGCTTGTCAAGGCTCAGTTCAGGTGTCTGCCGACTTCTGAATGGCAGCCAAACAGTCGGCTACGCCTATGACATACTCGGAAACTGGGCATTACAACTTAGCCAGAAGCGGACATTTCAACTTAGTCGCTACAAACCAGTGCGCTTACACCACATGTCAACGCAAAATAGAAATGTCACCCGCCGCGCAATTTAGAGATGTCACCGGGAAGCTGGTTTTGTTTTTCGAAAGGTAGCTTTCAGGTCTTTGCCGTTTCGGTTTTTTTTTACTTTCGACCAGATGGCTTGTTCAGGCGGCAATATTCCCATTCAGCCAGCTTCCTGATCCCACTTCAGCGGTAATAATTCGTCGATCCGGCTGTTGGGCTGCGAATTCCACGGCCATTCGGCCACTGATTCCATGAGCATTCGGCCACCCATTCCACGGGCATCCGGCCACTGATTCCACGGCCATTCGGCCACCCCGTAGGCGGGGGCGACGCTGGTTAATTTCAACTATGATCGACCACTTTTTCGGAGCGAGAGGTCGATATGGAGCGATTATCCATGCGTATGATTAGAGAAGTTTTAAGGCTGAAATTCGATTGCGGGCTGTCCGACCGGCAGA
>CAIOOA010000163.1 GCA_903859815.1 uncultured Methylococcaceae bacterium
GTGTCCCGGATACCACCGAGCATCCTTGGCCGGAGTTTTCTTTGACTTATGAACATGGGCCGGATGTGCATCGGGTCAGCATCAGTTTCACCAAGCACGGGCATGATGGCGTATGGATTGAAAGCCGCATCAATAATGGCGAATGGATCGCCTTGGGTGCGGACAACTCCAAGCCGCATTATGACACCCGCCCGCTGATTGACCCCGCCCTCCCCGAAATCCGCGAATACCGGCTGCGCTGGTGGGACAAGGGTGTTCCGAATGGCGAATTCAGCCCCATCCAGAAGATTGTGGTGGTGGGGTGATGCATAGGTTATATCTGACATCGTTCCCACGGTCACCGTCAATGCCATTAAGTTAAGGATGTTTCCGTTCGCCCTGAGCCTGTCGAAGGGTGAACGGAAAATCCCAACTTGTTGGATGTTAAGCCGTTGGATGTTGGTGTCCTTGCATATTCCCACGGCAGGCGCGCTAGACATGCCACAGGACCCGGTATCGGTAGTCGAGCCAGCGACAGGCCCGGCATCGTATAGCTGGGTGGAAACAGATGTCCCAGAGGGACATCTCGCTTTTACCTTTACCACTTCGCTTCCTGATCCGGGCTGTGCGACTTACAATGGAAAAAACTGTCTCTGGGGGAAGCCATTGCGCGATATCGATCTTGCGAAGGTCAAGCCGTTATTTTGCGGCACCCAGCATAAAGCGCTGTATGGGGAAACGGGCTATGAAAGACCTAATCACTGGTGTTCGGTTATTATGAGCAAGGGACCGAGCCCCACTAAGAAAATCGGCGTCGTGGATGAGTCGCGAATGGAAGGCTATAGTATCGAAATGGAAGTATCAGGCTCCGAGACAGTAAACAATTTCGTGAGAAGGGTTAAGCTTCTGTTTGGGTTAGGGGAAAACGAAAAAAGATACTGTTATTCTGAACACGGGATGGCTGTCGATGCGCTTTACGATGACGACCAAACATTTTCGGAATTAGGGGTCATCAAGAGGAAGAAGCCATACTGGGTTATCTGCTATAAGGAAATGATGAACGAGGTGTTTTAACGCGGTAAGCGCGATAGAATGCGCTGAGGAACGAAGCGCATCATTCTCGTGAATCGATTGATGCGCCTCCTTCGTCGGCACATCCTATGCGAGCTATTATCATCCATTGCACTTGATACCGGCATTCATGCCAGTATGGCGAGTTTTTACCACCGGCTGATTAATCTTGAATAATATTATCAAAACCAGATTATCGGGCAGACGCTCCGCGCTTCGATTAAAACCTGACATCGACCGATGCCAAACCTCCATAAAACACCAAGGTTTTATATTCCCTGTCATTAAACTGGGCAGCAGGAATTTTTGGCGCGTCCCACCAAACTGAGGCAAAAAAACCCAGACCTAGAGATAGATTTTCCGTCACATCATATAGGTATTTAATTTTCACATCAGTCACTGGGATTACGACTGTTTCTGAATCCGATAAATCGGTGAAAGACGAATAATTCGAATACCGAGTGCCTGAGAAGTAATAGTCTTGATTGCTTGTGAACGTGTATAATGATGAAATCGTTTTGCGATTGACATTGCCAATCAAAACCGATTGGTTGAGCAAGCCTTCGATACGGTGACCTCCATATTTTCCAAGCCCTTGAATGCCTAAGGACGGCCCCGCCAATATATCGGTATTGGCCGAATTGGCCGCTGTCCCATGCTTACTGTAAATGGAAATATTATATTTATATGCATATCTGATTGGGCCTTGGTTGTCGATTTCTGTAACCTTATTATCCATGGCGCCAAGCTTAGCACCAAACGTCAAATTAACCCGCCCATACTCAAACTCATCTAATTGTTTGATACCGTAGAGATCAAGATTCCATACTCCAAGCTGGCTTTGTGCCGATGTACTTAGCACACTTCCAAAATTGGAAGGCGGTGCCGATAAGGAAAAATTAGTAGACGTATAATTTAAATGGGCCAAAGTATATGGTTTTGTGTAATCTGTCAGGGTGGACGATGAATTTAATGTACGATTGATTGAATCCGATGTATCGAACCACCAACCGCTGATGCCTATTCCCCAGTCCGTAGGTTTATATTCAAGCTGGCCACGGAATGTGACATTACCACCTAGGTCAAAACGTTGCGATGTGATGAATGACTGAGTGATGTAATGATAAGGCGATGGACTATAATTCACTATCGTAGTGTTGATGTTGGCTTGGTTATGATCTGCACCCGAAACCTCCAGATAGAGAGGTTCCAGTTTCAAATTCCATGCTTCTTGTGCATAGCTTATACCCATATGCATACAAAACAGTCCGGCATAACTTGCTAACAAGAGCCATGATCGAAGATTATTTTTGCTCATGATCGTCACTCCATTTTGTTGATGGAGGAAGATTATAAAAAAAAAGGCCGCAAATGCGGTTTTTTTTTATTGAGCCGGGTGGGGAAACGGCTTTGTCGTTTGCCCACGCAGAACGGAACCTCAACGCGGTAAGGCGTTTTCGTAGGTCGCGAGCGATTCCGCCGCGTATTGCGCCGCATGGGGAAATGGAAACAATCGGTGGAATTGACTAAACCGCCATTCCGCCCACGGTGCACTATTTATGATTATTTCCTCAATCTTTTAGGCTTTCCCATGCCGAATTATCGACGATATCGAGTGCTTGGTGGTACTTATTTTTTCACTATTAACCTATTGGAGAGGTATCCCAACAATTTATTGATAAGCCATGAATAAAATAAGAATATTGCATTGAATTCAGGATTTAGGTCGATTCAGATTAAGCGAAGAGGAATCCGGGTATTGATGCTTGTCAACCCGGATTCCTCTTTAATAGATATAAAGCCTAGATGGATAGGCTAGATGAGCTTAGCGGTCATTCACCAGTGCCGTCCACATAAACGGGATTAACGACGGGTGTAGGTGGCGAAGTTGCTGGTATGGTCGTACCCAATGATGTTGGCACAACCCGGCATTCAGTCTTGGAAAGGCTGCCATAGTCCATATAACCTTGGGAAGGTTGGAGGCCGGCTATCATAAACTTGCCCAACCAATTCTTCATCCAGGCATAGACCCCAGTGGCTGCGACTTCAGACGTATCCTTGACCATGATTTCAACCAAGCCCGTGGTTGGCGGGGTTATGTTTGCATTGGTCAAGGTTTTACAGATATAAATTTCATCCAAGTCCAAAGTCGAGAGCGTGGTGGAAGTAATGGCGATTGGCTTTTCATTACTATCCAAAATTGTCAATGTCGCGATCCTGTCTGTCGCGGTTTTGTCTGCTGGGGTGATGGCGACTTGGTTTATGAGTTTTATAGTGGTGACTTCCTGCCAAGAATCGATTCTGAGACCTGGGCCCGTTCTGCAATCATAGAAGCAGGCTAGTACCGGACTGGTCTCGCCATTGGAATCCGTTCCTGCTGCGAGTGCCTGAGCACTGACAGCGGACATTATCATTGTTGCGCATAATACAAACTTTTGACTGGCGTTCATGATTTTCCCCTTATTTCATTTTTTTTGTAAAGTAACCAAAAACTCAAGCGTTGGAATGCCGCCGCTTGCTTAACCACAACCCAACCACGCCCCAACCCAACAAACTGATCGTGGCCGGTTCGGGAATACTTTCCTGAATAATAGACGTTAAATTTGCGGAATCACCTGATGCCCTGCCTGACACCCTAATGTTTTTTTCAATACAGATGAGTTTAGGGTCGTAAGAACAAGGGTCTTTATACCCAATGTAATATCCAATGTCTGAACGTTTATCTTCCCCATAGGCAGGATCGATAATGGTGTTGAGACTGCCGATCAAAGTCGCCCCTTGGTAGAAAATGGCATCGGTGACGTTGATGAAGCCGCTACCCGTCACAGAACCGTCGATGACCAAACCACTTCCGAACGCGCCATGGATTCCACCATTGACTGGCACTGCAACCGAAGTATAGGATAAGTCCAAGGCAATCGAATCGGTATTGGTGACGGCAAGCTGACCATTACCGCTAATTTGAATACCCAAATTGCCAGTGACACTCGTGCCTGTAACGGTGATCAAACTTAGATTGACAGATGGGTCGGCTATTAACTGTTCTAGAAAAAAGTTATTGTAAAGGTAGCCCGAAGTGGCATTGGTGACTTGCATGGAACCCCCGCCAAACAGTTCGGCCAAGGTGCATGTTGTCGGACTGACACAGCCTGTTGTGATAGTACCGGCATTTGCCGTGTTGATTGAAAGTGCCGCCACTCCTAACAAGCAAGCGGCCCATGTTGTGTTTATTAAGCTTTTGTTGATGCTCTTCATTAGGTTGAACTCCACTGCTAAAGTACATAAAAGTGAAGGGGCATGCTCGCCCCTTTACCGCCTACAGCAGTGAACACTCGTTAGCGATACTATTAGCCACCCTAGAATGAATACAAACCAACAACTTTTGAGTGGTTCAATCATATCGTAAGCGGGCATTCGCCGCCTATTCCTCAAGAAATGTCACGGTCAAAGACTGTGACGCACCAAGCACGTGCAAAACATGTGCAAAAATTGGTCATGCCGACCGAAAACCAATTGTCTATAACATAGAATTTAGTGTTCTGCAAGATGTAGCTGAAATATAAATTTAAATGCAAGCCCGTCAGTTAGGGCAAAGAGGGTGTGGTAAAGTCGAGCGATGGATAAATTGATTGAAGGGTTTCGTTAATTTGTGAAAGATCCGGGTGTCGCAGAAATCGGCAAACACCCGAACCCATCATCTAAACGTGCCTAAGTGTGCGGAAAATTTATGCGAAGAAAGATTTAACCTTCGCAAGAGAGTCTTTGAAACCTTCTTGAACAGCCGCCCATTTCTCCTCGGCCTCATCTTTGAATTCATCCCAAAGATGGTCGGCAGAGGCGATGACCTCATCCAATTTCGCCTCGCCTTCTTTGAGCTTGACTTTGAGTTCTTCCAACTCAACCTCATATTTGGCTTTCAGATCGTCTGCCGCTTCGGCTGCTTTGGCTTGCAATACATCAATATCGCCTTTCAATTCTTCGATCTGAAGCTTGGCTTTGCCAATGTATTCGTCTTTGGTGGTCTTGGCAGCGTCAACGATGTCTCCGGTGGCATCGGCGACTTTATCATGCAAATCACCCAAACCTCCTTTCAGGTCGTCAACCACACCGCCGGCCTTGGCTTGCAATGCATCAAGACCTTCTTTGGCTTCACTAATCAATTCATCTTTCGTACTCATAAGTCTCACCTTTTAGTTATAGGAATGCAAATGCTGTCATAAAAACACAAAAGAGGCAAATAGCCTGATAATTTTGAATGTAAATAAAGAGATGCACACAAACATTGGAGATGTTTGAATTGACGTTGTTGCCAATGTCCATGTGCAGCAGCGCCAAGCTAACGTGTCAGCAACGAGTTTCAAAGCCCTAACCTCAATCCTTCTGGCAGGGTAATTTCCATGGCAATGGGCAAGTGGTCGGAACAGGCAAAGTTGATGGCCCTTAGGTTTTCGACTCGAATTTCAGGCGTGACGAGGATATGATCCAGCATGATGCGGGGTTGCCAACTGGGGAATGTTTTGACTTCAAACAAAGGGTCGCACAAGCGGGTCGTCCGGGTAAGATGGCGTATTTCAGGGGAATCGTGAGCGCAATTCAAATCCCCCATCAACACCACATGGGGCAAGCCATGGATGATTTCAGCGATAAACGCCAACTGCTTCAGCCTAGCCTTCTGGCTGAGCGCCAGATGCATCACACAGATATGCAAGGCAGAGGCTGGTTCATCGCCAAATTGGGCCAGCAAAGCCCCTCTGCCCGGCATTCCGGGCAAACTATAGTCTGCAATCTTACCAGGCTTTAACCGGCTCAACAGGCCATTGCTGTGAAGTGCAATATTGCCGAAGCGCCGGTTAATTTGGTTATGCCAATGGGTAAACCCCGCCGACTCGGCAAGGTATTCTGCTTGGACGATGAAATGGCTGCGCGCCCCGCCCCCATCCACTTCTTGCAAGCCAACGAGATCGAATGGTTTCAACAAGTCGGCTATTCTCTTCAAATTGCCCATACGCCGGTTGCTGGGGAAAATGTGCCGCCAGCCGCCGGTCAGGTATTCATGATAGGCCGATGTTTTGATACCGGTCTGAATGTTGAAACTGGCCAGTTTCAATCTGACTTGACCAGCCAACCCCCCTACCCCATCCGTATTATTCACGCCCTCGGGCAAATCAGCTATTGGTTCCTGCAAACCCTTCTCCTTAAACTCCCTCACTAGAATCCCCTAAAGCTTACTTTGAATGTTTGGAGTTGCTTTCCATTTTGATCAAAGCATTGGCGGTTTCTATCATTTTTTCGAAACTCTTGGCCTTTGCGGCTCCGATCCGGTATTTTCCATTAACGACTAAGGCCGGAGTTCCGTCTATGCCGTAACTCGGAGCCAAAGTTTCGGCTTGACGCATCTTGGCATCCACCGCAAAAGATTTATAGGCTTTGTGGAAATCTTCCTCTTTCACCCCATGCGCGACAAAAAACTTGGCGAGGTCCGCTTCTGATTCCAAGGTTTCATGTTTATTTTGAATGGCATCATAAAAATCATCATGCACCTTATCCAGCACACCCAAGCTTTCCGCCGTGAAAAACGCCTTGGCATGGGCGGCCCAATGGGCATTGAAAATGGCCGGCTGGCGAATGAACACCACATTGGCAGGTTTAGTTTTCAACCAGTCTTTGAGGTAAGGTTCAAAATGATAGCAATGTGGGCAACCGTACCAAAAAAACTCCAACACTTCGATTTTTGAGGGGTCGGCGACAGGATGGGGCGGGTTTACCAAATCATAATGCAATTCTTGATCTGCCCCGGTTTTGGGGGGTTCCACAGCAAAGGCAGCGGAAGTCATCAATACAACAAAAAAACTCAAAGCCAATTTCAACATGGCTTACTCCTTATGAATTCAGCGAATAATGAGAGATATGAAAAACCAAAGGCGGGCCTTCTCCATGAGGAAAATATCCCGCCTTGAGGGTTATTGCAAGCCTGAAATGTAATCGGAAACCGCGTTGACTTCATCGTCGCTTAAACGGCTTGCAATCGATTGCATGATCTCATTGGGGCGCTCACCCGCCTTAAAGTCATGCAAATTCTTGCTGACGTAAGAGGAATATTGTCCTCCCAAAGCCGGATAAACCGAAGTCGGATTGCCTTCACCCTTGGGACCATGGCAAGCAGCACAAGCAGGTACCGATTTGGCGGGGATGCCGGTGCGGTAGATTTTTTGCCCCAGATCATTCTTTTCGGCGGGTTCGGGTTTGATCTTGTTGCTGGAAAACCATGCGCTAATATCGGCAATGTCTTGATCGGAAAGCGCTTCAGCCATGGCGTTCATGACCGCTTGGTCAGCACGCTTTTGCGACTTGAATACATGCAATTGCCTACTCAGGTACGAGACGTGCTGCCCTGCCAATTTAGGGAAAACCGGGGCGGCGGGGTTGCCGTCCGGCCCATGGCAACTGCCACACGTTTCAGTCTTGGCCTTGCCAGCGGCAGGGTCACCCTTCAGCGCCGTCGCCGGGGTTGTTTCAGCAAATGCCTGGGCTGCGACAAAAGACATTGCCAAGCCAAAAGCCATCATAGTATTTTTTTTCATTCTTAACGCCTCTTGTGATGAAAGCCCTTAATTCTCAGCACGGAACAGGAAACACCCCGCCCGCACGGTTTAATTTAACTGATCAATCAAATACGGGTACACTAGAAAAGTCAACCCAAAACGAGTGCCTTTATGAACCCACTTTACCATCAAGCACAATTTCTGCTCAGCGCCTTGCAATTGAAGGATGCCCCGAAGGACGAAGGCTTGGAAATAGCCTTCGCCGGACGCTCCAACGCTGGCAAATCCAGCGCCATTAATGCAATCTCCGGGCAAAATTCACTGGCGCGTACCAGCAAAACACCGGGACGCACCCAAATGCTCAACTTTTTCACGCTGGACGAAACGCGCCGTTTCGTCGACCTGCCCGGTTACGGCTATGCGAAAGTCCCCGAAGCCATCCAGAAAAGCTGGGGCAAGGCCATGGAGATTTATCTGCAAAAGCGGCAATCGCTGCACGGTGTCTTTATCCTGATGGACATCCGCCATCCGCTCACCGACTACGACTGGCAAATGATCGAATTATGCGTACATTGTAACCTACCTATGCATATTGCACTCACCAAAGCCGACAAATTGAGTCGGGGAGGGTCCAAAGGAACCCTGCAAAAAGTCCAAGCCACCTTGAAGCGGGAGCTACCCGAGGCGGACATTTCCCTACAATTGTTTTCTTCACTCAATAAGTTAGGGCTAGAAGAAGCCCATGCTTGGTTGGATCGGCAACTGGGGTTGGGTGGGAAGGAGCCAACTACACCCTAGCAATAAGCCGTCATTCCGTTAGTATCCAGTTCAAAATTCGGTCCTGAGTCTTTAGGGGTGCATTGAATAAAAAGACACCTATACCTACGGAAAACAGCTTTTTCCCCAACTGATATAAGAATATAATTCTTCCTCCTTCTAAACTTGAAAAAAGAGGTTCGATCATGTCCTTATGGAAACTTTATCTGTTGTCGTTGTTGGTTTTTCTAACCGGCTGCATGACTGGCGCTGATCATCAGCGGAGTTTAGGTTCTGCTCAAGAACGGGAAATGACACTTGGAGTCGTTCAGAAGGAAATTCACGTTGGCATGTCCCAAGCTAGTGTTGCGAGCGCTCTCGGTTCGCCCAATATCGTGTCCAAAGACGATCAAGGGAGAGAAACATGGATTTACGACAAGATTTCCTCTGAAGTGTCTTATTCCAATAGTAGTGGTGGTGGGAGCCTACTCATTGGAGGATTAATCCCGGGTGCAAACGCCGCTGGCGGAGGCACTGCTGGCTATTCCCAAAGCTCCGGTGCTACGAGTAGCACACAGAAAACCCTTACCGTCGTTATTCGATACAACCAACAAGGGACTGTTGAATCATTAACCTATCATACCAGTAAGTTTTAACCCAAAAGAATGCAGGCATTAAAATGAAGAGCTTTTCCTTTTTGCCAATTATTATATTGTTGTTGTTGCCGGGTTGCTCGTCTAATCCGCAAACACCACCCAAGACGCAGCTTGAAATTCGCGAGTTTCAAACTCGGACTTACGACACCAAAGATACCAAAATGGTGATGAAGTCCATGTTGAACGTATTGCAGGATGATGGATATATCGTCAAAAATGCAAATGTGGAACTAGGGTTAATAACGGCTACCAAAGAAGTGGATGTGGAAGATAAGACTAACTCCTTTTTTGCCAGTCTGTTCTCAGGAAGTGATGCACGTTGGAACAAAGACAACATCATTGAAAGCTCTGCGAACATCAGCGACCATGGGAATCAAACCAGAGTTCGCATTAATTTTCAGTTTAAAATGTTAAACAACAGGGGCGAAGTAGTGGAGGTCAAGCAAATCGAAGACGCAAAATACTATCAAGAATTTTTTTCAAAAGTCGATAAGGGAATTTTTATTCAGAAAGAGAAACTCTGACCAATGAAGTCTGATAACCAGTGACATTCCACTAACAGCATTGAGTTTACGTCGTTGCGCCGTAGCTTCAGAAAAACTAACTCTGTTTTCAGTGAATTGCACGGAACGTTAGCGGCGAGGTTGCAAACCTCGCCGCGTTTCGGACTGCTTTAGCCCATCAACCCACCTTAATCAATTTAAGCGGAAAATCCCTTCGACTTGCTTGTGAGAATACTCGTATGGTTATTTCATCGGAAGTTGGAACCTCCTCGATGTTACGAACCATCAACCAGAATTTTGCCGAACAGTAGGCATCTGGAAACAGGGTTTCAAACACTGGAAACATGTGCAAATACTGACCATCCGGGAGTTGGGTCGAAACCATATCCGTAGCCTTTGCAAACATGGATGAGGAAATAATCCCAACCCTAAAACTGCCAGAGACATAAGTTTCCAACGAGGCGTTATGAAACGTCAGTTGACCATTGGGGCTTTCATAACTGGGATATTGACAAACCGCCTTACCCGTCGATAAGGCAACTTTATTGCAATAAACCTCAATACCTAGCTTGTATTCAGAAGGTTTTCGCGGATGTTCGATAAACCATTTAACCCGCTCAGCCAATTCCTTTCTTAGCTCGGTTATTTTGGCTTGATAAACAATATGGGGGAAATGTTTGAGGTCGAAGGGTATGTCTTCGCCATCTTGGGTCAACAGAATAGTTGGTTTGCCTAGGGCATGAGCATAACCGACTTCATAAAACACATTGGCGCTGCGTCCGGTCATGTCAGCAATGACTATATCGGCACGGGATATTTGATTGTAGATACGTTCTAAAACAGAGCCTTCAAATATTTGCTCATCCACCCGCTCACAATAGGCTTCTGCGTCCACACAAGCCCCTTTGATACCGAATTCATAAATGTCATCAAACCCTTCAGAAAACGGCATTAGGACAAAACAAAATGCTTTGGGTTTGGTAATTAATGCATTAGTATCATTCATTATGCCTATCTATCTTTAAAGGCTTTGCGCCACAATCTTTAAACGCTTTGCGCCACAATTATTTTTTCTTGATTCCGGTGCTTTGCAAGGTTTAATGCCTGTCGTCTCTTAACAGCCATTTAATAGTCAAGTTGATTTGCGTTTGGGTACTAACTAGTTACATTGAAAATAGCTTCAGCCACTTTTTCAATAAAATCCAAGGTATCCAATGCCATAGCTTCAGTTATAGGCCAACGGAATCCGGGGTTTGTCGGATCCATATCAGCTTCGTGTGCAATTTTATTTCTTCTATCTACTATTAATTCAAGGCGAATTTTTATATCTTTGGCCGGAATTCCCAATTCGTTTCCAACTTCTTCCCATAGTTTTATGGGGGAAATCAGGCGAATTGCTTCTGCGACTTTTTCTGGATGTTGAAAGCTTAACCAAGAATGCTTTTCCCTAACTGTGTCGCCAAGCCAAGCTTCATGCGGATGACCACTTATTGCCCGTTCAACTGCATCAAGCGGCAAACTGAATCTTAAATACGAATCTGTTTTCTGCCTAATCCCCTTTGCACTTTCGATCATGCCCAGTCTTGCCATTTCATGAATCAAATGGTCGAGGGCACTGACACCAAGAACAATCTGCGCGCGCCACATATCACTTATGTCAATTGCCGTAGTCATTATTTGTCCAACTGCGGCGGCGAGATTCCCTAGTTCGCGTGCTCGGAGCAAATTTTCCCGAAATTGTTGGTAGGCGTTAAGCATATTTCGCTAATGCAATTACACGATCAGCCAAATTTTCAAATGTACTTCTGAACTCTGCCTGTTTTTCCATATCCTTTTCTAAAACTGCTCCTACATGACCAAGCATCTCTTTAGTTAAAGCAAAAACAGGGGTTTTATGAGTCTGCGAGGCAGTAATCATTGTGTTAAAGTCTGGAATCGAGGAAAGACAATAACCCAAATCATTTCCCATATCTACCTGTTCATAAGTTTCAGGAGGAAACGTCATGCCATGTTTAGTCAAGGCTGGAACCAACTGGTTAAGGACAGTTTCGTTAATCTGATCGATCCAAGTTTGAAAGCCTATCGTGGGGTTCCCATTTCTTGGCCTATATCTTTGTATGACAGTACCTAGAAATTTAAGATTAGGCTTTGGGAATGGATAACTTGCTGATTTAAGTGCTTCGGATTCCGCGGCCTTTTTCCCCCATTCTATCCATTTCTGTAAAATCGTGACAAGAGAATTGATCGCCATTACATTGAAATAATCAGGTGCAGTTGGAATTAAAAAACAATCACTTGTTATAAGAAAGTTCTGATTCAATGCACCCAAACTAGGGCTCATATCAATCAGAACATAGTCAGCACTTTTAGCCTCAGCTATCTTTTCTACGAAATAAGGAAATGCACCGGGGAGATTTTTAAGTGCCTGAATTGAACCTGACAACTCTTGGGCAATTCCAAGAGTGACCTCATATTCACTAAGATTTACATGACCAGGAACTAGAAAAAGTCCATCTCGATGTGCAACCTCAACACATTCTACTGCCTGAACCATCTTTGGCTGGGATTCAAAAGCAGGGGCCAATGCGGCTTTTATGTTTGCATTAGGGTGCTGAGAATAGAATTCGTCAAAATCCTTTGACGGATCATAGTCCAATACTAAACCTGTAAGATTGCATTGCGGGTCTGTATCAATCATAACAACTCGATGTCCTTTTTCAGCTAACATCCAGCCAAGATTGAAAGTGGTAGTAGTTTTGCTAACGCCGCCTTTGTGATTAAACAGAGCAATAGTCTTATGCCTCTGATTGATTTTTTTTCTTTTCAAGCTAGAAGGCTTAGGAATTAGTTTTTTCAAGCATTTATCCTTATTGAATTCATAAATAAAAACGTCGAGCAACGGCTTATCGTTGCCCGACTTTAATTGCTTACAACAAAACCCTCCTCATATCCCCCAACACTTGGGCAAGATAAGCACAGAACCGTGCCGCATCCGCACCATCAATTACCCGATGGTCAAAGGAAAGCGACACTGGCAAAATCAAACGCGGGACGAATTGACCGTCTTTCCAAACTGGCCGTGTTTGCGATTTGCAGACACCTAAAATCGCCACTTCCGGGGCGTTGATGATGGGATTAAAACCCGTTCCACCAATACCGCCTAGACTGGAAATGGTGAAGGTCCCACCCTGCAATTCGGGGGTGCGCAGTTTGCGCGCCCTTGCCCGCTCGCTCAATTCCGCCAATTCCTTTGCCAGTTCAAACACGCTCTTGCGGTCGGCATCACGCACAGGCGGCACAACCAAGCCTTCTGGCGTGTCGATGGCAACACCGATATGGTAATACTGCTTGAAAATCAAATCCTCGCCATTTGCAGCCAGAGAAGCATTGAAACGCGGATAGGCTTTCAGCGCGGCGACAACGGCTTTGATCAAGAAAGGCAGCAGCGTGACTTTGATCTTCTGCTTTTCCGCTTCGGCTTTAAGCGATACCCGGAAAGCTTCCAAGTCGGTGATGTCGGCATCTTCATTCAGGGTGACATGCGGAATCGACACCCAGTTACGATGCAAATTCGCACCCGTCAGCTTGCGAATCTTCGACATTGGTTTGGATTCAATCGGGCCGAATTGGGCAAAGTCAATTTCCGGGGCTTCGATTAAGTTCAACCCAAATGAACCCGTCTCTGGCGCTTGCATTCGGGACTTGATGTAGGCTTGCACGTCATCCTTGAGAATGCGCCCTTTTGGACCGGTACCCTTGATTTTATCCACATTCGCGCCCAGTTCACGCGCAAAGCGACGCACCGCAGGGCTGGCGTGGGCTTTGCCCGTGGTGGGGCCGTAATCCTCGATGGCCGGCATTGCCGACGCTTGAGCCTGCTTGACCGGAGTGGGCGGGGCGGCAACAGGTGCAGCAACGGCAGCGGCAGCGGGTTTTGGTGCAGTGGCTGGCGCAGCACCACCCGATTGACCAGCCAAGACCAGAACGGGTGAACCCCGGCTAACCTTATCGCCAATTTTCACCAACACTTGCTTGACTTCCCCACCCTTGGGGCTGGGGATTTCCATCGCCGCCTTGTCACTTTCCAAGGTGATGATGGAATCTTCCGGTTTGATGATGTCGCCGACCTTCACCAACACTTCAATTATGGAGACATCTTTATTATTGCCGATGTCAGGGACGGTGACGGTGGCCTCCGAACTATCAGTCAAACCCGCCGGCGGGGCGGGTATGGCGGGTGCGGCAGCAGGGGCGGGTTCCTCGGTGGCTGCCGGGGCTGCGCTGGCTTCTTCTTCCACCAATACCAAGATGGGAGAACCCTGGCTGACTTTGTCGCCAACCTTGACGATGACGCCTTTGACAACCCCCGCATGGGAACTGGGGATTTCCATCGCTGCCTTGTCGCTCTCCAAGGTAATGAGTGAATCTTCCTTCTTAATCACATCGCCGGGTTTCACCAATACTTCGATGATTGACACATCCTTGTTGTTGCCGATGTCAGGTACTGTGACGGTTTGTTCTTTTGCCATGAAATTTGCTCCTCAAACCGTGGCCGGGTTGGGTTTTTCGGGGTCAATCCCGTATTTTTCCATCGCCTCGGTGACTTTGGCGATGGCGATTTTACCCTCGTCGGCCAATGCTTTGAGGGAGGCGATTACAATGTAATGGCGGTTGACCTCAAAGAAACGGCGCAATTCGGTGCGGCGGTCGCTGCGACCATAGCCGTCCGTCCCCAAGGAGACATAATGCTTGCCGGGCAAGAATTGACGGACTTGGTCAGACACGACTTTCATGTAATCGGTGGCCGCGACGATGGGTCCGGCACTGTCACCCAACACCTTTTCCAGGTAACTCGCGGCTCTGGGTTGGTCTGGATGGAGCATTGACCATCGCTCCTTGTCCAGCCCTTCACGGCGTAGTTCGCTAAAGCTGGTCACGCTCCAGACATTGGCCTTGATGCCATAGTCAGCTTCCAGCAATTCGGCAGCAGCCATGGCTTCACGTAAAATCGCACCGCTTCCCAGCAATTGCAAGTCAGCCTTGTCGCCGACATCTTGCAGTTGGTAAATGCCTTTGATGATGCCCTCGACAGCCCCCTCCGGCATACTGGGATGGTCGTGGTTTTCATTCATCACGGTGACATAGTAGAAAACGTTTTCGCCTACTTGGTACATGCGGCGCAAGCCATCCTGCACAATGACCGCCAATTCATGGGCAAACGCAGGATCGTAAGCCACGCAATTGGGGATGAATGACATCGCCATGTGGCTATGACCGTCTTGATGCTGCAAGCCTTCACCTGCCAAAGTAGTCCGTCCGGCAGTTCCGCCTAGCAGGAAGCCACGCGCTTGCAGATCGCCAGCAGCCCACATCAAATCGCCTATGCGCTGGAAACCGAACATCGAGTAATAGATGTAGAACGGAATCATCTGCACATTATGATTGGTGTAGGCCGTGCCGGCCGCAATCCACGAACTCATGGCCCCGGCTTCGCAAATGCCTTCTTCGAGAATCTGGCCGTTTTTGTCTTCGCGATAAAACATCAGTTGGTCGGAGTCTTCCGGGGTGTAAGGCTGGCCCACCGAAGAATAAATGGCATATTGGCGGAACAAGCCATCCATGCCAAAAGTACGGGCTTCGTCGGCGACGATAGGCACGACATACTTGCCGATTTTATTGTCCCGCAACAAGGTCGTGAGGATGCGGACAAACGCCATCGTGGTGGACATTTCCCTGTCACTTTTCTTCAATAATGCGTCAAAAACACTCAAATCAGGCACTTGCAACAAGGGCGCTTGCTTGCGACGGCTAGGCAGATAACCGCCCAATGCTTTGCGGCGCTCGTGCAGATATTGGATTTCCGGGCTGTCTTCCGCTGGTTTGAAAAACGGCGTTTCGGCAATTTTGTCATCGGGGATGGGAATATGGAAACGGTCGCGGAACCCCTTCAGCGCAGCCTCATCCATCTTTTTCTGTTGATGGGCAATCATTGCGCCTTCGCCCGAACTGCCCATGCCATAACCCTTGACGGTTTTTGCAAGAATCACCGTCGGTTGACCCGTATGGTTGACCGCCGCATGGTAGGCTGCATAAATTTTGTGGGGGTCGTGACCGCCACGGCTGAGACGATAAATATCGTCATCCGACATATGGGCGACCATATCCAGCAATTCCGGGTATTTGCCGAAGAAATGCTTGCGGGTGTAAGCCCCTCCCTTGGCCTTGTAGCTTTGATATTCGCCATCCACCGCCTCTTCCATGCGTCTGCGTAGGAAACCCTTGGAATCCCGCGCCAGCAAGGCATCCCAACCGGAACCCCAGATCACTTTGATGACGTTCCAACCTGCACCACGGAATTCCGCTTCGAGTTCTTGGATGATTTTGCCGCCGCCTCTAACCGGACCGTCTAGGCGTTGCAGATTGCAATTGACGACAAAAACCAAATTATCCAGCTTTTCGCGACCGGCCAGTCCGATGGCACCCATGGATTCCGGCTCGTCCATTTCGCCGTCACCCATGAAGGCCCAAACTTTGCGGCCTTTAGTTTGCAATATCCCGCGATCTTCCAGATATTGCATGAAACGGGCTTGATAAATTGCCATGATCGGGCCTAAACCCATCGACACCGTGGGGAACTGCCAAAAATCAGGCATCAACCAAGGGTGCGGATAAGAGGAAAGCCCATCGCCCTTGACTTCGCGGCGGAAACGGGCCAATTGATCTTCCCTTAAACGCCCTTCAAGAAAAGCGCGGGCGTAAATGCCGGGTGAGGAGTGGCCTTGGAAAAATACCAAGTCCCCGCCATGGCTAGTGTCAGCGCCATGGAAAAAATGATTAAAGCCCACTTCGTATAAGGTGGCCGAAGAGGCGAAACTGGCAATATGACCGCCATATTCGGACGATACCCGATTGGCTTGCACCACCATCGCCATTGCATTCCAGCGTATCCACGAGCGAATGCGATGCTCCATTTCCTCATCGCCTTGCAGACGTGCCTGCTTGTGCGGCGGAATGGTGTTGATATAGGCCGTGTTGGCTTTGTAGGGGAGGTTTATCCCGGAACGCCGGGCCTTGTCCACCAAGCGCTCGATGAGATAATGCGCCCGCTCGGAACCTTCGTTCTCGATGACGGCTTCAAGCGCGTCCAACCACTCGCGGGTTTCGGTCGGGTCAAGGTCGTTTAGATGGAGCGAAGTTGAATTTTGGGATTGGGCTTCTGGCATGGGTGTTCCTGAACCGTAAAGAGTAATTTCTGATTATATCTGTAGGTTTGATTCTGCTCAATGGCAGAGTCGCCTAAGAAAGGCATTCAGTCGAATATGCTGCGTTCGCTATCAGTCCGATTTTAACTCTAAGTTGCCATCAAACTGGCTCTTGCAATGTACTTTGGTTAAGAGTGATGGGTAATTGGGGAGTTCAATTGAATGCCGATGGGCAAAATCAGGCAAACAACGTTTTAAATGCCAAGCTGGCTTGCTCAGGGTCGTCCGCACCAAACACCGCATCAATGACAGCCAACAAATCGGCCCCAGCCTCAATGAGTGAACGACCATTTTCAGGCGTTACCCCACCTATGGCCACAATTGGCAAATGCAAGCAGTTCTTTGCTTTAGTTAATGTGTGCAAATCGGCACAAGGCGCATTGGGCTTGCTGCTGGACGGGAAAAAGCGCCCAAAAGCAACATAGCTTGCGCCTTGTGCCTCGGCTTCCAAGGCATGTTCTACAGAGTTGTAACAGGAAATGCCGATGATGGTTGCTGCACCTAGTTTTTTTCTTGCTTCTTGAATCGAACCATCGTCTTTGCCCAAATGCACCCCGTCCGCACCCATGGCGAGCGCCAGTTCCACATCATCATTGATAATGAGCGGAACATGGTGAGCATGACATTCAACGAGCAACAATCTGGCTTCTTCAAGTGGATTTTGTGCTGATTTCGCCCGGTATTGAATGACTTTGGCCCCGCCCTTCAAAGCCGCACGTACTTTTTTTGCCAACTGTTGAGGACTAGCATGGTTTTCAGCGGTGATGGCGTAGAGGCCGGTTTCAGGGAACGAAGCAATCACAGTGAAACCCTCATGACACCAAACCAAGAATTGAAAGCGCTACACGATAAACATAGCTTCCGACATTTTGGGGCCAACGATCAGTAGAGTTTGCATATTTTTTCTTTCCCAACTCTATGGCTAGATCAAGTCTTCCTGAAAACTGGGAAAGATTCAAATTCGACTTGTTATAGCTGCCACCCAGCACATCTTTTAAGTCATCCTCAATAAACTGACATTTCGGAGCGAATTCAGGAGGTTCTTTGTAATGAGAAAGTAACCAAACTTCAAAACAAGGATTGCTTATGGCTAATTGATACCCTCGTTGTAAAGCTTCACGAGCAATTTCACTAAGATTTTTCCATCTATCCACATCTATCATCAGCCATAGCTCGTCTCCAACTCCAATTTGGAATTCCTCACGGTAAGAGTTAAGACGATCAATTACATGCTGTGGTGAAGACTGATTATCCTCACCAGTGGGCATAACTTTAACTTGAATTCTTGTATCGTGAAACTGGTCGAAGTATTGCTTTTCGGTTTCCCTGCCTTCAGCGGCAATAATAATTAGCCGTGAGTCGCGCAAATGGGGTACACTGCGATCTAGCGGACGCTTTTTTCGAGAGGTGAGAGCCATTTCAGCTTCACCAACCTAAAGTGCGGATGTCCCCAACAAAGGGGATAGCGCCGAAGCGCCCTTGCAAATAACCACGCTCAATCTTAAGGTCGGGACGAACTTTCAAACTGGCCAAGGAATAAAGATGGGATGAACCTGACTGGTCTTTTTCTACAAACCAGATTTCATCTCTGCGTAACAAATCCAGATTCAACAGACTGGTTTCATGCGTGGTGAAAATAAGTTGATTTTTATTGTTTTTATTGAATTTAAGAAAAGTTTCCAAAAACAGGCGCGACAAAAGTGGGTGGAGCATACGGTCAAGTTCATCAACAACATAGACTTTACTTGTTTCTCTCATATCAGCTAGAACAGGTAAAATTTGCATAATTCTTTGTGTGCCTGATGATTCTTCATCGATATCAAATAATACTGATTTACCGTGGTTGTCATTGCGAACAGTCTTAAGGCGTAGTAACATTTCTCCATTCATACTTGGTTGAACCGCCTCGGATAACTTTCGTCCTTCACTCTCAATTTGCGATACCAAGCCATCAGCTATATCTTTTTCAAACTCTTTAATAAATTCATCAGATGAAGAAGTATACTTGGATTTTTTTGAAATCGATAGCTTGTCAAAGTTAAGACTTTTTTCTTCAATACTAATAGTATCAATGCCAGTATTTGCTAATTTTAGAAACGATGAAACAAAGTCACTAAAATCGCTATCCTCATAGGCTCTAATCACTAGAGACTCCATTTCTCTATTTGTAGGTACAATGATTAGAGTATTTAAAAACCAAGAATAAATTGGTCTTAACGCTTCTATATTCCGATCTACTGCCTCGGTTAGAAATAACTGATTATCCCTAGTACCCCTAGCCACATACTCAATAAATTTATTATCCTCACTTTCTAGATTGTTCAGAATGCCGCCAAACTCAATATGAGTATTGCCTTTATTATCAGTGACTCGCTCAAAATAACGTACTTCTTCGCCGTCAGGCCGGGCAAATAGCCATTCTTCCTCAATACGAGTATTATTCACCAGAAATCCATAGGTATATTCGACACCTAGATGGAAAATCACGAATTCACAGTAGGATGGTTGCCTGAGTTTCTCTGCATCTAAACGAAAAGTCGAGACAGGAATAGATTGTCCCGGTCTACGCCCTTCAAGAATAAGATTTCGAGCAAAAGATACTGCCTCAACTAGCTTAGTTTTGCCATGAGCATTAGCTCCATACAAGGCTGCGGCACAGAGCGCTTCGTGTTCATAGCTATCACGCAAGTTACATTTATGCTCCGAATGCTCTTCATCCTTACTAGCCACCATGGAAAAAACCGTCTCATCGGCAAAACAAAATAAGTTTTCTACAGTAAAACGCAATAGCATCGGTGTCTCAATATTTAATCACGGTAAAATTATACATAATTGATACGTCCGTAAATCTATGCCTGACTACTTAAAATGTAGTTATCACTCGTATTCTACCAATCACGATTTGTATGCCTACAAAACTTCAATGCCAACCACCATACTGTTTGGTCGGATCGCCTTTGAAGCTTTCCGTCGTTGCACCCCCTCCCCCTCCCCCGCTACCTCCGCCTGACTTTTTGCGTAAGGCAATCGCAGCACCCGCTGCTTTGGCAAGATTGGCTTCGTTAATTCCACCTAGGCTCATCGCGGTGTCCACGATGATCGTGGTCACTGGGCTGATGTCCTGCTCAGAAGCCAATGGGCTGGGGACGGCAGCTTTCAACACTTCATTTGGGTTGGCAAGTGGGAAAGCGGTCAAAATGACTGGATAGGCCGTTCCTACCGGCAAGCTAAGCTGGTAGGCATTCGTTCCCCCTTGTAATTCGGTTTTCGCCGCCACTTGACCCTTGGCATCCTTGGCTTCGATGCGGGCCTTATCCACTGGCCCGTCGTCATTGCTGACATGGCCCGTGAGTCGAGTAGAGGTTGCGGCAGTTGAGGGTGATGAAGTGTTGTCGTTACAAGCGGTAAATATTAGGCTACTGCCGAGGCATACAATTAAAATTCTAATGTCCATAGCATTCTTTCCGATTTTGGTTATTTCTCAAGCTAAGCAACTCAGGAATAAGCCCGCTTACGGGCATCCCCGGCGAAGTAAGCAACAATTTCTCAGTTTTTTTGATGATCCTTGAGCCATTCGCCCAGAGCGGCATTCATACGCGTCTGCCATCCGTGACCCATTGCCCGGAAAGCCGCGAGTGTATCGTTGTCCACTCGCAATGCAATTTGGGTTTTGTCCGAACCAGCGGGGCGTCCGCGCCTTTTGCGTATCGCTTCAATGCCCTCTTGCATCTCAATGCGAGTCAGCGGGCGGTCGTCTTCGTCTAGGCCATCCCAAACAAAGTCACCTTGTGGTGGCGAGTTTTTCAATGCGGCCAATACTTGTTCACGAGTCATTGAATTCGTTTTCGAGCCAGTCATGGTAGGTCTCCCGTTCGTCCCGGCCGGCGGGGCGAAAGCTTATGATATGTGGATGCCGACCGGGTAGGTTAACTACGGTCAACACAGTCAAACGTTCAGTCACATAGGCAAACGATTGAATGCGTTGCTCACTATTGCGAGTGCTACCAATGTCCAATCGAAAACGGTTGTCCAACACCCAAGCAGCATCGGTAAAGTCCAAGCCATGCTTGGCAAGATTACGCTGGCGCTTGTCCTCTTGCCAAGTATAAGGCGTATGAATTGTTTAATTGTATATGCGTAAAATAGTCATTGCAACCAAACTTAGGTTGGATTTTGCAGCAAGACTCCCCTGAAGAAATATTCGGTTTCATGTTTTTCCGCCTCGCGCTTAGAGATAATGTGGATTTCTTCTTTATTTTCGGTGTGGGTAATCACCACCACTTTCGACCCCAACAGTCCGACGGTGTGGGGGTTGTTCGCCGTAATCGACCCGCGAATCTTCATAAGATTTGCGCTGTCAATTCCGCTGCAAACGGTCTTTCCTTGGCGTGACGGCTGATGCCTAGGATGCTGAAACCCAACACCTGCCCTTGTTCGTCCACTCGTTCCATGACGGCATCATGGTCGGTTTCTCGCATGTAGCCGGGGGCATCGGAAAATTGCACTTCAAGGAAATCGGCTTCCGGGTCATACCAGACGTTCACTTTTTGGGCCATAAGCTGTCTCCGGTTTTAAGTTTGTCGGTGAGGTAGGCGGTGACGACGAACGCATCCGCTTCAAGATATTTGACCACAATACATAGCCACTTGGCACCTACCGGCGTGTTTTCGTAATATCGATAAAAAAGTCGAATGGACGTGTCGGAGCGGGAAAGCCGCAATTCCTTAGGGGACTCCAAGGTATCGGCTATGGCTTCCTCCAAGCCTGCCATCTCGGGATGCTGAAGGATGTGGGCTTGCCGTTCAACCGTTAGCCTGACCTCAAACCCAAAACAGTCGCCCATGAATATCCTATTACAGAGTTCTCGGTATCAAACGAAACGTCGGGCGTTCGCCAAAGAGATAAGCCCAACCTACAGGGCTTTTAAATTTTTACAAAACGTCCACGTTCCAAAATCTGATCCAAATGAAAATCAAAATTATCGTTCCAATAAATACGCTTATTTTTAAACTTTATTGATTTAAACAACACCTTATCATAGAGCGGTTTGTAACATGGAATTCGTTCCAGTTCTTCCTTAACATCAAATTCGACGATGGAATCATCATCTAAATAGATTCTCACAATATAATTTTCTTTAATTTCAACATTAATCAACTTCATAACTCACCCCAAGTTTATCTTAATGGTTCAATTCGGTGGGGTTCTTGACCTGATTAAGTGCCTGTCCGGCGCTGGGCTTTGATGTCTCGAATAATATCTTTGACCGACATGTCACCGAACAATTGATCACGTTCGACGGTGTAATCGCCACCACCTACCCTGAATTGATTGAGGAAGCGCAAAGTGTTGACTATCCCAACTTCCCGAACTAACGCATTAGTTGCACGGCGGTTTAATTCCGAAATCGGTTGGATTTGTGCATTCATGTTAAAACCTCTTGAAAAAAGCCAAGTACAGATTCCAGCTTGCAGCCAAGGCGGGCTTTTTTTAAGGGTTAGCTCGCCATTTTTATTGCCGCTAAAATTACCAGAACCGCCTCGGTTTCAACCCTAATGCGTGGTCGGCTCTGATCGTCGAAGGGTCTTTGTAAGCAACAGGTATCAAGATAAATCCTCATTGGGGTTGGCTTTCGTAAATCATTCATCAAGTAGTGATGCAATTCATACCTCAAATCATCCTAAGTGGTTGACTCAGGGAAAATTTGTTTAGCAAGTTTTGGATGAGGATGTATCCCCTTAATCATAGAGTCTACTTCTGTTTCAATATATGAATAGAGGGAACCGCCACGTTCAACAACAATAGTTGGAGCATTTCCTCTGCCTTTAGCATGCTTGTATAGTGTAATTACTGCACATTTCTCAAAACGATAAAAACTAGTTACAGGTGTTTCGTCATGAATCCAAACGCTAAAATTTAAATTAGGATTATTTACAGACAAAAATAAATTTTTATATTCCGATATTGCTTGCTCGATTTTACTTTTCATTGAGTTTTATCTTTTTCATTGAAACGCTTAGCTAAGTCTCTCATAATATCTTCATTATCGGGATCTGGTACAATCAGTCGAATTCTACAATTCCTTTTTTTAGCCATCTCCCGTAAATCTTGCTCAAAGGTTGCTCTCCATGTGTTTGCATAGCAGACAAAAATATCCAGTCTCTCCGATGATCTTATAAGCCTAGCGAAGTCAGGACCCCGAATAGCTTCAAGCGAAATGCCAGTAACGCCTACTGTCCTTATATCCTCTACCAAACCTGTTTTTTCAAGAAGTTCGTCAAGAAATGCTCTTTTTGAAAAAAGCTCCCATAGACTTGCAATCGAAACTGAGGCAATTAAGAGAGCGCCAACGTTTGACATCAGTGATTTTACCCAAAAACTCCCATCCTCGAATTTAAGTTTCTCTGAAAATGCGAGCAGAGCTATACCGATAACAAATATCCCAATAGATACCATATAAGTGCGTAAATTTGTAATCTGCTTGTGTGGCTTCATATCTGGCTATGCCTAATTGTTCTTGAGATACTCTATTAATTCAAAACCAATCCTCTTACTACCCCTCCACCCCAAACACCTCCGCCAATGCCAAAACCTCCCCCGGCATAAACCCTAATGCCAAATCTTCTGAAGGGTCAATAATCTCGCCCGCCCCATATAACCCATCCACCAACACAAAGCGCTGAACCCACGCTTGCACCGGGTCAAACACGACATATTCCTTGACCCCCGAGCGCTGGTACAGGGCTTTTTTCTCGCGTAAGTCTTTGCGGGCGGTGCCGGGGGATAACACTTCGGCAACCCAATCCGGTGGGCCTTGAATATTGCGCTCGGTGATTTTGGTTGGGTCGCAGACGACAATGACATCGGGTTGCACCACGTCAATATCGGATAACACGACATCCACCGGAGCAATGAAAGGCTGGCAGGTTTTGCCTTGTAACTTTTGTTCAAGCCTACTATAAATTCGACCAGCGATTTGTTGGTGGTTGATTCTCGGCGCTGGGGACATGTCATAAGCTATACCGTCTATCAGTTCCCATCGTTCTTCGTCCGGCCAGTTCATATAATCGGCGACAGTGAAACGGGCCGAGCGAGGTTTCAGTATTGAATTCATGGTTATGTCCTCAATTTAAAAACTATTCCTGAATTACCACCTATCTCAAAACCCTCTCCCGAAGGAAGAGGGTTTCAGAAGTACACTTTAGGGGTTTGAACCCTCCTCCCACAATTTCTCAAGCCGCCGTCTTCCCCAACAAATAATCCAACCACAACGAAGACAATTTCTCCTGGACCGAGTTTTGTTTCAAGCGGGCGCGAAGATTGGGGAAATCCACCCGATTCAAATCTTGGTCTTGGTTATTGCAGGAATAAACGAAATATTCCTTGCCAGTTTCCGGGTCAATGTGTTTGCACAAGCACTGAGCGCACACGCCTTTCATCATGCATTGCATGGGCGAATTGATGGAACCGATGGCTTCGTGATGTTCCTTTAAATAGGGCTTAATCACACCATAACGGGCTTGTTTCACCGCGTCCATCATCCGGTCGGAACCAATCACAATCAGATGATCCACATCATCCAAATGGATCGGCGTTTCGCCGAGTTCACCTTTGGCATAAGCCACAATCGATTCGACGATATTGCCGACAAAGGTTTTGTCTTGCGGACGAGTCGGTTCGATGGCGGTGTTGCCTTCGCGCTTGTCCACCGACCAGACAATCAAATCGGCAGCAGCTTCGATTTCCTCAATCTTGAATACGTCCCCCCGATTGCGGTAGCCGGCAAAATAAATGACTTGATTGCCAGCGGCTCGCATCGCCTTGCCGATGGAGAACAATACGGCGTTACCCAAGCCTCCGCCCAATAACATCACGGTGCGGCCTCTGGGTATGTCGGTGGGAGCGCCGGTCACACCCATCACCACAATGGGATCGCCGGGGTTCCATGTCGCACACAGTCGCGAGGAACTGCCCATCTCCAAGGCTATCAGTGAAATCAGTCCTCTTTCTTTGTCCACCCAAGCCCCCGTCAAAGCCAGCCCTTCCGTCGTCAGCACCGTGCCTTGCACCGACGGAGCAAGCGCTTCAAAGTTTTGCACCCGATAAAACTGTCCGGGTAGGAAATGCTTGGCTGAGAGCGGGGCTTTGACAATCACTTCGATGATTGTCGGGGTTAAACGGCGGATTTCCACGATCCGTGCCAATAAGTTTTCGTCCAATTTGGCTTGGAATTCGGTCAAATCCTGTTCACGCTCGGCTTGCAAGTCCGAGGGTAGCGTAGCCAACTCCTGCTGGAACAGTTTGACAATGTAAGGATAACCGTCTTTGGCACTCGCCATGGCTTTGACCACATTGCCGGCATAAACCGGGTGATTGTCGCCGTAGAAGGTGATATAGCGACCATTGCGGCAATACGAGGTGAAAGGGGCCGGCTTGCCTAATTTGGGAGCAGCCGTATCATCCATTGGCAACAATACTGGCTCGTTGCCCGAACCTTCGGCTGGGCTGGCAATCCATTCCATCTCGTGGCGTTTATAAAATTTGCGATCCATCACGAAAGTGTCAGGATATTCGCTTTCGTAAATCGTGTTGGGCGAAGTGCCGGCGGCCACAAACAAGCTACGCAAGTTGACATCCAATTCGCCGCTGCTGCGCCATTTACCCTCTTGTTCCTCCAGTTTTTCAAAACGGACGGAGCGTAAATGACCATATTCGTCATCAATGGCTTCCAAGGGGCTCATGTCTTCAGCCAAACGAATACCTTCGTCCAATGCCTCGGCAATTTCTTCATGATTTTGTCGATAGGCAGGCGAATCTTTGATGCCTTTGCGATAAAACAGCGTGACACCGCCCCATTGTTCCAACATCGGCACGAAATGAGGCTTTTCCCCCGCCGCTGCGGCACGTTGCCGCTCGGCTTGAATGGCCTTGCCATGGGCTAGGAATTCGTCGAGTATTATGATTTCCTCGGCATCATAGCGGTCGCGCACCGTATCCTCGCCATAAAGTTCGGAAAGCTTTTCGTAGCGATGTAGGATTTTCTCAACTTGAACAGGGTAATAGGCCAACAGTTCCGTGGTGGTGTCTATCGCTGTCAGTCCGCCACCAATGACCCCGGCTGGCAGGCGCACTTGAAGATTCGCCAAGGACGATTCTTTGGCCGCCCCGGTCAACTGCAAAGCCATCAAAAAATCTGAAGCTTTGCGTATGCCACGGGTCAGGTTGTTTTTGAGGTCAATGACTGTGGGCTTGCCTGCACCGGAGGCGATGGCGATGTGATGAAAACCCAAATCCCAAGCTTCGTTCACGGTCAAAGTGCCGCCAAAGCGAACCCCACCATAACAACGGAATGCTTTGCGGCGTAGCAGGTTCAGATAAATCACTTTGAGGAAATTCTTATCCCAGCGCACGGTAATCCCATACTCGGCGACCCCGCCAAAACCCAGCATGACTCGCTTGTCCAAATCCTCATATAACTCATTAAAATCAAAAATGGGCTTAGGTGGATTTTTGCCATCGCCGGTTAATTCCTTGGGCAGAGGCTCTATTTTCAAACCGTCTATGCCGACCACGCCGAAACCTTCATTGAGCAGATAGTGCGACAAGGTATACCCCGCCGGTCCCATGCCAGCCACCAAGACATTCTTGCCGTTATAGGGTAATGCATGGGGGCGTTTGACGTTGAGCGGGTTCCACCGAGTCAATAAGCTGTAAATCTCAAAACCCCATGGCATGAACAATACGGAAGTCAGCACATTGGTTTCAATTTGCGGGATATTGACCGGTTCGGTCTTTTGGTAAATGCAACCCTTCATGCACTCATTGCAAATCCGGTGACCTGTCCCCGGACACATAGGATTGTCGATGATGACTAAAGCCAAGGCGGCGATATTGTCGCCTTGCTTTTTCAACAAATGCATTTCGGAAATCTTTTCTTCCAACGGGCAACCCGTAATCGCCACGCCTAAGGGATTGGTTTTGTAAGTTCCATCCTTTTTATTGCGCATTCCTTTGGAACAGGAATCCGTATCCCTATCGTGGCAGTATATGCAGTGGTCCACTTCATACAGCACCCTGCGATCACCAAAGCGGGGATCAGTCAGGGCAAAACCCTGCCTACGCCGCTGATGTTCGGAATGAATGGCCCAAGCCTTATATCCGCCCAATTCTACCGTTTCATGTTCGACCAAATGATTAAAATCGGTCTTTTCAGGAACTTTGAAACTGACCCAATCGGCAACCTCAGCTTTGAGTTTCTCTATTTTGGTGGAAGCAAAACTCCAACGGCAAACACATTCAAACAATGTAGCCACCAGCCCGGAATCGTCCAATGCAAGCCCGTCGGCAAATAACACTTTAGCTTCAGGATGGTTTTCCAAGCTAGTGCGGACGGTATCGGCTGCTATCTCTTCCTGCTTGGAAAGGGCAAGCAATTCCACGGCCAGCCTAGCCACGGCAGCTTCACGATCACCGTCCACTAAAGCTGCCGGAACAACAGCCTTTAACAAAGCATCGAATTGTTTGCCAATCGCGGTAATATCCCATTCTTCGGGATTTTGGCCTTTATAACGCGAGCCGAGTTTTCCAACCACTTCGGAACGATAAGTGAAAACGCCCTCAAACTCACCATGGGCGGAATGCATTTGCTCACAACGTGAAGATTCCACATTGAAAAGCCACGCAATGAATTCACCCACTAGAGGGGCCATTTTCACCAGCAAATCGGAAACATGCTCGGGTGCCATACCCTCGCCCCGGCAATTTCGATAAGTCTGGAATTCTTCGAACAAATCCGGGTCTTTCTCTTGTGACGCGCGGTCAAAGATCAAGGTCAGGTCGCGCAACCGGCTGGGTTCGTAAAGATCGGCGTATGTGAAGCCTGCAATGCCCAAAGTTTCAAGTTTTTCGTTTTTTTCAAGATGGCCTATCATCCATTTCTCCAATCATTTCGTGAGATTGTCCGCTATGTGCAGACGAATTGTGCTACAAGTTTATCGGTCTTAGGTCTGGTATGCGAGAGCGAAACAAAAATCCAGCTACTTGTCAGGTTTTACTTTTGATAAAGTAAGCCAATTTCGCCCCCTAATTTAGCCCGGAGAGCAAACTGCCATGACACCCCTCGCCTATCCGTTTTATCCGCCTTTGCTGCAAAAAGACAACAAAAGCCCGCCTTCCATTCCATCAGTCGTTCCGTTTGACGCGGGGGTCGGTGTCATTGACGAACCCACTTTCCGAACAATAGAAGTGGATAAGTTGTTCGAGTCCATCGACCACACTCGCACTCGCACCGGACAAGCCGTGCTATACCGTTCGCTGGCTAGGCCGTTGGCGGACCATGCCAGCATTGTTGCCAAGCAAGAAGCTTTGGCAGAAATCGAAGCCGATCCGTCATTACAGAACGGGCTGGAAAATCTATTAAACAAGGCCAAAAAAGGCGAAGGCGATTTTTATGATCTGCTCTACGCCAGCTTTTTGGGAGCCATTGGCAGCCCTGCCCATCCCTTGGAAATTAACGGCTTTGGCTATGATTCCTATATTAATGGGACTCGCTTCATGCTGAATTTATCCGCCGATGCCGCTGCCCTGCCCTCGCCTAAAACCCCCTATCTGACTGCCCTGCTCGATGTGCTGCGCAATTTTTCGCAATCTCGCGCCCATGCTTTGATGCAGGGTCCAGTATACCGCAGTGAACAGGAAATTCTGACTAAACAGGAAAAACACTGGTATACCCCTGCGGTCAAGTTTCGCCCGTCGATGTTCAAACCGGGAATATTCATCACCGGTTTATTGCTGGTCATCCTCGCCTTGGAATTCATTCCATTCCTGCTGGAACTGACCTCCTCCATTTCCCCGGTGTTATGGTTATTTTTAATGCCCTTAGGTTTGGTTTACATCCCCATCGTCGGCAGCTTTGACCGCGATGCCTGTATTTACCCCTTGCGTGAAATCTTCAAAAAGTCGCCTGAGGTTCAAGCCACCCTCGACGCTTTGGGCAGTTTGGATGAATTGTTTTCCTTCATCCAATACCGGGAAGCCTTTGGGCATCCTTCCGCTTTAGCAGAAATGAACGATTCACCCCGTCACACGCTAGAACTCAAAGGCGTGCGCAATCCCATACTCGCCAAGGGCAATCCTGCTTATGTTGCCAACGACCTGAGCTTGGACGAAGAACGCCTAGCGCTCGTCACCGGACCCAACAGCGGCGGCAAGACGGCCTTTTGCAAAACCCTCGCCCAAACCCAATTGCTGGCCCAAATCGGCTGCTATGTGCCAGCACAAGCGGCCAAACTGGGTGTCGCCGACCATATATTCTACCAGACACCGGAAATCAGTCACCTTGCCGATGGCGAAGGCCGCTTTGGCACGGAACTCAAACGCACCAAGGAAGTGTTCATGACCTCGACGGCACGAAGCCTCGTCATCATGGATGAATTGTCCGAAGGCACGACCCACGAGGAAAAAATTGAAATTTCGACGGATATTTTAAATGGATTTCGCCAAAA
>CAIOOA010000164.1 GCA_903859815.1 uncultured Methylococcaceae bacterium
CATGTGACCCATCAAGATAGTTAGTGCGAAACCAGCCGTACCCCAGTCAGGCTTTATGATGTCGGCTACTTTTGCTGCAAGTCCAGTAAAACCGCCTTGTTCAGCATTGCCAATGGACCAAGATAAAGGCACATGAAACTCGAAGGCATCCATTACCGGCACATCGGGTCCAAAATATTGCTGACAAAAGAATTTGGCTTGAAAGTCTTGTAAGCCTTCGGCATTTTCAATATCGGAACTACCCATGTAAACACCAAAATCACCCTTGTAGCGATCAAGCAACGATTCAGCAGCTAAAGGTTCAGGTTGATATGCTTTAACTTTTCCGCCCTCCAACACAATCCAACGCAATTTTTCGCCAAATGCTTCCCTAACAGCCTCTATGGCTTGTAGCATCCGTAAGCGTATTTCCCTATCGCGAGCTGGTAAAAAATAGGTTGCTCGCAGTCCAATACGGGCTATTGCCTTGGTTTTCTTGCTAATTGGATGGGTGTACAACACTGGGTTTTGCTCGAAATACTCGGCAGCTTTGCGCATCGAGCGTATTGTATCTTCGTTGATTTCTTCCAAATGTTGGGTTGTCATAGGGCTTTCAATCAAACCGCGCTACCCATGCGCGCTTTTCCCGGTTGCCCCTCTCGTCATCGTCGGTTTCCAAGGCTTCAGGAGATTTTGCGAATCCACGAGCATTCGGCGCTCTAAGCGGCTTCAATGTCCTAGCCACGGCTTGATAAGCGGGTAGTGTTCCGGGGTCGCCGTTGTCACCCAAACCCGGCAGCGCCCCGGCTTGAAATATCATGCCCCAATCCAAGTTCCGCCACTTTGACTTGTTCGCTTCCGGGTTGTCCGCGAAGATTTTTCCTCGCCGCCTCGCGTCCGCCGATGCGCTGTAATAACTTATCAGATACCCACGTTAGCCAGTTGACAGCGCCCATGCCGTCGGGGTATTGATTGGTATCGGTGATTATGTCCCCACAATCTAGACCTGGATATTTTTGTAACAACGGATATAAAATCGTCCGTGGTTCGGGATTCAAGTGCCCCATTATTATGGTCAAAGCAAATCCTGCTGTAGCCCAGTCGGGCTGTAATATGTTGGCTAATTTACTTGAAATTCCCGTAAATCCTCCTTGGTTTGCATGATCGATAGACCAAGATAGAGGAACAAGGAACTCGAACGCATCCATCACTGGAATATTAGGCCCAAAATATTGTTGGCAGAAAAAAAAGCTTGAAAATCTTGGAGTCCTTCAGCATTCTCAGGTTCGGAACTGCCCACATAAACGCCAAATTCACCTTTGTAACGGTCAAGAAGTGATTCTATAGCTAAGGGAGTGGGTTTGTAGGTTTTCACTTTTCCTCCCTCTAAGACAATCCACCGTAGCTTATCGCCAAAGGTTTCACGGGTCGCTTCCATCGCTTGCAGCATACGCAAGCGAACGTCTCTTTCGCGAGCGGGTAGATAAAAGACACCGCGTAACCCAATACGTGCAATCACCTCTTGCTTTTTATCCCAAGGGTCGATCCATATGATTGGATTTTTTTCAAAGCTGTCTGCGGCTTTACGCATCGAGCCTATTGGGTCGTCGTTGAAATTTTCCATTACGTCATAAATCGATTCAGTCATGTTTCATGCTCCTATGTCAGTTTATGGCGATTGAGTGGCTAACGCACCCAAACCCATCAATCCAGCCGCAAAAGCTCCTGCCCCCGAAGCAGCGGCACCGATGATAACTATACCGACACCTACGACAGCCGCGCCCTTGCCTACATCCCCCCAACTTATTAGGCTTTGCGTTTGTTTAGAAGCGAGACGTTCTGCATTGCGCTTCATTGCAGTGGGTAACAGCACAGGGTCGGATGAACTTTTGCGGTCACCACAGCTGCATTCTTCCTCAGAAATTTCTTGGACTTTTTTTCGCTCACCGGCAATATCATAATACTCGATGTTCAAGTTTTTAGCTTTTTCAAACCGCCAAAGTTGGCACGGAACCTGATTACAACCGTTGTGTTATGTAATCATGCTGCAGCCGCGCGATACTTCAATGACGGCGTCGGCTCCAGGCGCCCCAAGTCCCTCC
>CAIOOA010000165.1 GCA_903859815.1 uncultured Methylococcaceae bacterium
CCAAACTTGCAAGAGCTATTAAAACGCTTATCCGCTCATTATATTTGGTGGAAATCCCCGGATGAAGCCATGCGTAATCCAAGGCGCATTATCGCCCAAGTCATGAATATAGGCGATTTTGAGGACATGCAACAACTCGCCGAAATCTTGGGTGACGAGGCATTGCGCGGCGTGTTGAGAGATGCCGAAGCTGGGGAGTTCAATGAACGGTCTTGGCATTATTGGCATTACCGCCTTGGCATATCTAAGTTGGATCAAGTGCCAGATTTGCCCAAGCGGTGTTTGCCATGAATGGCTTTTTCATACCTCATTTGGAAATATTACCTAAGGAATTTCAACCGAGCGAAAGCCTCAAAGCCTTGGTTTATTTCCAAGGCGGCGATTTGTCAACATTAAGTGTGGAAGAGAAGCGCATGTTGGTTGAAGAGGTTGAAAAAGTCAGGCAATTGCCGATAATCAATAGACTATCGAGTAAATTATCAAACTAAATTCTATTAGGAGGCTCCCATGAACTTGGCTGAATTGGCGTTTGAACAGATCAAGACACTGCCCGACGAGCAAACCCGCGAAGTTTTAGATTTTATCGGTTATCTCAAGATGAAGGAAAACCATGATCGTGAAGAATGGGAGGATTTAATGAATGCACAATCCGAATCCATGAAATCTATTTGGGATAACCCAGAAGATGAGGTATGGAATGACCTGTAAACGGGGTGAAATAGTCTTAGTACCTTTCCCTTTTTCCGATTTATCCGCCAATAAAAACCGTCCAGTACTGGCGCTGACTGACCCGGATAAGTTTGGCGATTTCTTGGCCGTGGGGGTCACTTCGCGATCCCATCATCCGCTATCAATACCGATTACGGAATCGGTGTTGGCATCAGGTGGATTGCCGCTGATTAGTTGGGTGCGTATCGACCGGGTAATTACTCTGAATCAACGCTTGGTTTTGAAAAGCTTCGCCCAAGCCAACCAAGCTTTTGTCATGAGTGTCTTGGATGCTCTGTGCGATAGAGTAAAGCAAATATGAGAGGACTCTCAAGAATAATAGTTTAATACGACAATGCAAATTCAACGACACTATGCCGATATTCAATCGACTCGGCTAACCATCGAACTACCCGAATCTTTTTTGAATCATGAGATTGAGGTGGTGGTATCAATTTTAGATGATAAAGCACCCATAGTACGGAAACCACATCCCAATATTGCCGGGGAATTAATCATCAAAGGTGATTTGTTTGATAGCGTAGCCGATATGGATTGGGATTTGCCAGCGTGATTGTTTTGGATACTCAAATCCAATAGCTTGCCTTGTCGGGAATAATCCATCGCACCCCACCACGCGGGTCGGCCCTGTCGCCGTGATAACGGGGAATCAGATGGACATGCAGATGAAAGACGGTTTGACCGGCCGCCGCGCCTTCGTTGATGCCGACATTATAACCATCCGGTTTAAACTCAGCATCCAAGGCGGTTTTGGCTTTGCTCAAGTGTTGGAATAAACAGGTTTTTTCATCGTCCGTCAACTCAAACAAAGAAGCTATGTGCCGTTTGGGGATAATCAGGCTATGGCCCGGCGAAACGGGATAAGCATCGCGTATCACCAAGAAAAGGGAATCTTCGCTGATGATGCGGGAGGAAGGAAGGGAGCAAAAGGGGCAACGATTTGCAATTTCAAACATAGTGTAAGGAGTCTTTTTTCCCTTTGGATGGTCGGCGGGTGTCGCCGAATTCCAGTAGGGAAAGCGGTTCCATGGGTTAGTCAATCCGTTTCAGGTCGTCTAACGCGGAGCTTGTGTTCAGTCAGTACGATCCAGTTTGATTTTCATGCAAAAGTCGGAACGGAAGGCAATGGTAAGTCTTCTTCAGCCGAAACAGCGGCAAAAGCAATCACCGCCCGGATGGCTTTCTCATCCAAGGTCGGAAAGTCCTGTAGAATTTCTGCCGCTGTCATTCCTTCCGCAAGGCTTGCCAACACGGTACGCAAGGTCACGCGGGTTCCCCTAATCACGGTTTCACCCCCGCATATTGCAGGATCACGGACTAGGTAAAATTGATAGTTCATAGACATGGCAGGGATTCTCTTAAACTTAAAGTGTCACATTATAGAAATCATCTTGGCATTATGCATCCTGATCGTCAATACCAAATTTCCGCAATCCTTCGCTCTTTGAAAGCCTAACTGAATGGCAATGAAGCCATGTGACGTTTGGAGATAATCAGCCTATGGCCCGGAGAAATGGGATAAGCACCGCGTATCACCAAGAAAAGGGAATCTTCGCTGATGATGCGGGAGGAAGGAAGGGAGCAGAAGGGGCAATGAGTGGCAATTTCAGGCATGGTGGAAGGAGTCTTTTTTTCTTTGGTTTCCATCGTCGCTGATACCCAACGTCCACGCTGGGAATCTCGTCGTGGAAGCTCTGCTTTCATAAAGCGGGGCAAGAAGCCTGAGCTTCCAATACCTTAGTTCCCAAGCGGAGCTCTCATCGTTATACACAAGCGCTGGAAACTCGTCATTCCGGCATGGACTGCCGGAATCCAGTCACATGGATGTGAATCGGCGAGTTTGCAATTACGCTATATAAACCGCTTACATAACGGCAAGTTACCATCCATGGCTCTGGATTCCTGCATCCCTGCTGGAATGACGGCACTACGGCTCGGCAGGATTTGTGTATAACGATGAGAGCGGAGCTTGGGAACTAGCAAAAAATCCACCGTACCCCGCCTCGCGGGTCGGCCCTGTCGCCGTGATAACGGGGAATTAGATGGACATGTAGATGAATGACAGTTTGACCGGCAGCCGCTTGTATCTTTCAAGCATCCAGTCAAGCTATAATCAGCCTCTAGTCCCTCCATCACGGCAAAGCATCGGCAACATTTTTGATGAACCACAGCCAACCGCAAAATGAGCTTTCCAGCCAATTGCTTTTCGATCAATTAGTCGCAGAGATTAAATGCGAGTACGCATCCACTAGCCAAAACTATCCTTGGATCATCGGCTTTTCTGGCGGCAAGGACAGCACTTTGGTTGCGCATTTGGTGTTTGAAGCATTGCTGAATATCGCCCCCTCACAACGTAACCGACAAATCCATATTGTTTCCAACGATACCTTGGTGGAAAGTCCGCTCGTCATGGCGCATCTGTATAAGGTTCAGGATCAGATCAAACAGGCTGCTAAGGCGTTAAATCTGCCTATTGCTGTCGTAACTACACAACCGTTAGCGCATCAATCGTTCTGGGTTTTGCTTATCGGCAAGGGCTACCCAACTCCCAATCAAACCATGCGTTGGTGTACTGACCGGCTGAAAATCCAGCCCACCAGTAATTACATACTCAATGAAGTTTCGGCCCATGGTGCTGCTATATTGATTTTGGGGGTACGCAAGGATGAAAGTAACTCACGGAAACGGAACATCGACAAACATCAAAATATCGCAAACTCCAACCTGTCACCCCATAGCACCTTACCCGGTGCGTTCTTGTACCGGCCCATAGTCGATTTAACTACAGATGACGTTTGGGAAATGCTCGCCGAACATGCCCCCGCGTGGGGTGGTTCGCATCGCGATTTGATACAGCTATACCGCGATGCCGGTGGCGGGGAATGCCCGGTAATTATGAGCAAAGACGATGCCCCCGGTTGCGGAACCAATTCCAGCCGGTTCGGTTGCTGGACTTGCACCGTCGTGGAAAAAGACAAAAGCTTGCAGGGTTTTGTCGATAGCGGTATGCACGAATATTCAAAATTGATTGAATTTCGTGATTGGCTAAAAAGTATCCGTAACAACTCGGAATACCGCCAAGTCCATCGACGCAATGGCAAGCTTCAATTCGACGGCAACGGCAACCATATCCCCGGCCCGTTCACCGTGGAAGCCCGCCAGATGATTTTGCAAAGATTGCTAGACACTCAAGCAGACTATGGCGTGCAACTCATCAGCCTCGAAGAAATCGAATTGATCCGCCGTGAATGGTCGGCAAGTTTGGCGCAAAACATTGAACGTCGCTATCAAGCGGAAATTGAGTCAATCAAAATATGAGTTAATAAACACTCAAAATATTAGAGGCATTAGATGACATTAGCTGAATTGGCATTTGAACATTTTAAAACTTTACCTGACGACCAAGCACGGGAAGTTTTGGATTTTATTGGTTATCTCAAAACCAAACAGGAAAGGGCAGCAATCAATGATTTAATATCTGCGCAAGAAATCACTTTAAGGAATATTTGGGATAATCCAGCAGACGATGAGGCATGGAATGAGTTTTGAGCGCGGCGATATAGTCTTTATGCCCTTTCCTTTCTCCGATTTTTCCAAGTTTAAGAACCGACCGGTTCTAGTGATTACCACGCCAGACGTTTATGGAGACTTCATTGCCATGGCGTTGACTAGCCAAGACCATCATATTCATTCTTTGCCGATTGCCATAGAGGATTATGTTTCTCTGCCTTTGCCTAAATCCACTTGGATACGAACAGATAAAATATTTACTTTTAATGACTCTTTAGTTACCAAAATAATTGGGAAAGTCAACAAAATGATGGTGACAAGATCAATAGAGTCGCTTTGTGAAAATGTTGGTAAAAAAATAATGTAAAATAATTGATTATTTCGCAAATTTATTAAAGGAAAGCGTATGAATGAGCATGTTCAAGATTTACCACTTTGGAATAATCCGGAGGCGTTTGACATATTGGAGGAATTATGCAAAAAACATCAAGTGCCTGTCGATGTATTTCGTGAATTGGTAGCTGAACAGCGAATTAATCAGCACAGGGAAAGAGCTAGAGGAATTTACGAGAGATTTGACGAAATATTTAATAATATGGATTAACTGCCATGTGGATATCTGTTATTGAACTAACTAATTTCAAAAGTTACATACATCAGAAGTTTCAATTTGACAAACCGCAAAATGGACACAATTTAGTGTTGATAGGCGGTATGAATGGTTATGGAAAAACTACCTTACTAGAGGCAATTTATCTTTGTTTATATGGTTCGGAAGCTGTAGCTCACTTGCCACGGGCTGGTCTTCATAGTGATGCTTACGGGAAATTTCTTAAGAAGGCATTGCACGGTAAGGCCATCAGCTTAAAAAGAAATATGATGGAAGTTATGATTGCTTTTCAAATTGATGATATTGATGGCTATGAAATTAGCCGTCGTTGGCATTTTGATTTACAGGGTAGCTATCAAGAAGAAGAGGTTAAGGTTTACTTACTCCGCAATGGTATTAAAGGAAGCGTCATTTCCAAAGAGGAACTGAAAGATATATTAGAAGATTATGTTGTTCCGGCTCATCTTGCCCCGTTCTTTTTCTTTGATGGCGAAGAAGTTAAAAGATTAGCAGATCAAGATACGCGGGAATGGATACAAATGGGCATGGAGAATCTGCTCGGAGTCGTTTCATTACGAGGGTTACGGACTCGACTAGAGCAATATCAAAACAACAAGAAGCCTTCTGGAAAGTCGAGCATGGATGAGAAAAAACTTGATGAATTATATCAGAGCCTAATCAATGAACAAAACCAATTAGAGCAACTGCAAATTAAACGCCTAAATTTAATTCAGCAACGTACTGATTTTTTGGAACGGCTTGATGAAGCACATAAGCGCTTAAGTACAATTGGCGCTGGTGGCGGGGGAGTAAAACAAGTTGAAAATATTGTCCGTGATGAAGGCGAAAAACGCGAAACACTCAAAAAATCGGATGATATCTTAGATAAAATATTATCTGATAGATTACCTTTTCATTTGGTAAGCAAACAAATTTCCGAGAGTTTAACAATCCAATTACAAGAAGAGTCTTTATTATTAGATTGGGAATCAAAAAAACAAAGTGTCGAACCCCAAAAGGAACGCTTTATTGAAGCTTTTTTTTCTACAGATTACACACAACTAATTGATCAATGGGCCAAGGAAAAACTCCATGAAAGCATTAATTACGCTTGGCAGGGGCTTTTTAATCCAAAGCCTGAGGGTTGTGCCGAAACAATCTTGCATGATTATCTTGAACCCCGACAGCGTCTACGTTTAAATGAACAATTTGACAAAATATCCGTAGGGTATAGGCAAATTAAATCATTATTGCAACAGCGTCGAACTTTGCAAATAGAAATTCATGATCTAGAGCGTGAGCGGATTCGCCTTGAAGCCTTACATGACGATGGCACTCTACATCAACTTCAAGATGAGATGAAATCGGTTCAAAATGAACTTGACAATCTTAATGAAAATATAGGAGATTTAAATCGGCACATTGCTGAAATTGAAAAAAGCGTATCCGACCAACGCTCAACCTATGAAAGAGAGCATATTAAATTTATTGAGACTACACCCGTAAAAAGTAATCTTCGGAAAGCAGAGAGGGTCATAAATCTTATAAAAGAGATAATGCCCAGCTTATTTTCTATCAAAACGAAGGAACTATCAGATGCAGTGACTGCAATCTTTAAACAGTTGTCGCATAAGCAGCAAGTGGATCGTATCGAAATTGATGAAAAGGGTATTTCTCGATTATTGAGTTATGAGGGTGTAGAGATAGTTGTTGATCGTGCAGCAGGTGAAAATCAAATTTTTGCCACGGCATTAATTGCCGGCTTGGCAAAAACCTCTGGTTTTCATATTCCGATGGTTGTTGATACGCCCTTAGGTCGTTTGGATAGTGAGCATCGTAAACGAATATTGAATTATTGGCTGTCTGACCCTGAACGACAAATAATCTTATTAAGCCAAGATGAAGAAATCGATAATAAAGTTTTTTCCACTATCAGACATCAAGTTTCTAAAACCTACCTTCTCCGCCATGAGCAATTGGGCGAGGGTATTGGAAAAACGGTAGCTTTTGAGGATCGATATTTTGGGGAAATACTATGAGCCAGATAGATGTCACTAAAATATTGCTTGCCAATTTCAGTAGCAGTAAAGAAGCAGATGAAAAAGCCAAGGAACTCAAACTTGGTTTTCAAGCCCACTACCAACTGGCACGGTTGGCCATCGGTCGGTCACTAGGTGAGGCCAATTATCCTTCACCCGCACCTGATGCCAGAGGACGAAACATTAAGGGCAATCAATTATTCGGAAATACAGGAGAAGAATTATTATGGATAGCTTTGCTCGTGACTAATTTTGAACAACATCTGCCAAAAGTAGAATTGACAGTTAATATTTTCCAAGATTTGATAAGAGATCATTGGCATCGTGGTATAGACTTATTGCTGGAAGATTGGCGCGAAGCAGAAAACCGCTATGAAAAATTCATTGATATTCTAATAACACGTCGTGCGCTTCTTCCACAAGAAGGCGGAAATGATGATAATAACGAAAAACTTCTTTGGAAAGGAAAAAAAGGGCCAGTCTGGTTGACAATTGGCCATTTATTTGACGATAACCGAGAGGCACAATGGTTAGTCAATGGTCAAGGTTATGCCCCTAATATCGCTTTAATGGGACAGGCAGGTTCGGGCAAAACACGGAGTATGCTTAAACTATTGGAACAGGCTCAAGAACAATCTGGCGCCCCCATCATTTTGCTGGATTTGGGCAAAGGCGAATTGGCGCAAAAAACCGAACTTGCCAAACGGCTAAATGCCGAAGTACTTCAAGTTCCTGAACAAGCAATACCTTTAGATATGTTCCACTGCATTGAAGAAACTGACAATGCCGCCCATGTATTGCAAGCTTTCCGCGATTCTTTTGAACGCGCAATGGCAAGCAAACCTGGTGCGAAACAGTTGGATGCTTTCCGCGAAGCTTTGAAGCCCTTGTTCTATTATCAGGAAAACATCACTTTACCTCAAATCAAACAGGCGCTTGACCGTTATTACAGCGAACACAAATTGAAAACCGACTCGGTCATTGCAACTATCAATGATCTAATTCAATTCAAACTATTTGAACCAGAGCAATCGCCAGAAAGCTTCTTTCAGCAGAATTGGATCATCACCTTTGGAAATGCCACCGATACCAGTAAAAAATTAGCCGGATTCCTGCTCATTGATGCCTTGCACAACCATTTAAAGCGCTGCCCTGAATCCGAATTGGATGCTGAAGGCCACCGCCCACTTCGACAGTTATTGGCAGTCGATGAAGCCCGTTCCATGCTTGGCTCCCGTCATCCCGGCCTAAGCAATCTGTTACGCTTGCACCGATCCAAAGGCTTATGTGTGATGTTAGCCTCACAAAGCCCCGATGATTACGAAGGAGCAGCCGATGATTACTTGGAACAAATTGGTCTGCCAATATGCTTCCGAACCAATGCCAATAGTCCAAAAGTATTAAACAACATGTTCCGCGCCACACCCAATTTTTCTTCATTGGATAAAGGCGTTTGCCTTAGTGTCTTAGATATTGGTGGAGTGATGCGAAAAGTCAAAGCTTTCTAGCTTATTTCATAATGTCCAGAAAATGAAAGATCAATACGACTTTTCTAATGCAGAGCAGGGCAAGTTTTATATTCCTGCCGAGGACATTCAAATCCCCATCTATATTGACCAAGATATTACACAATTCTTAAGTAAAAAATGTGAAAATGGCAATGCCAACCTACAAGAATTAGTCAATGATCTCTTAAGGAAA
>CAIOOA010000166.1 GCA_903859815.1 uncultured Methylococcaceae bacterium
GCGATCAAGAACGAGGCGTTTGACCTGCTGGTGGGGGACCTCGAAACCGGGCCGCTGCTGGAGAAGTTGACGGCGCTGTTCCTGACCAATCCCTGCTTGGAAAGGAAAGGCCGAAACCCGCCACGCGTCAAAACGTCCGCGAGGGGATTGCTGGATTTTCACAAGCGGCAGAAAAAGCATTGTTTTTAAACGAGTTTCACCTTAACTTAATGGCAGTGACGGAGACCGTGGGAAAGATCAATTACCCGCCATTTTTAAGGAGTTCATTGATTTGTTTTAGATAATTGATTTCTTGGTTTTTCATTTCAATTTCCAAGTCCTTATTGGAGCAGATGAGCTTCTGCTTTTCCAATTCCAGTTTTAATTTCGAATATTCGGGGGATATAGTGATAACGCCACGATTTAAATTCACTGTCCCGTTATTATTTGCACCTAACAAATTCAGTGTGTTTTTTCCGTCATCTTCAAATAATTCGGAGAGTTCCACGTCTAATAATTAGGCGATTTGCTCCAAACGGGACAGCTTAATGTCGCACAATCCGCGTTCGATGTCGCCATAACCATTCACCGACATTTCCAGCTTTTCGGCCAGTTCCTCCTGCGTCAAGCCTTTTTCACGTCTTATCGTCCGAATCTTATCATGCACTGACATAATACCCACTCCCACTCCATACGAAACCAAGCCACAGTTGGTGGATTGACATTAAAAATTACATTGTAATGGAGAAGAGATGTTTTTGCCAAGCTGAAGCTAGGAACTTATGCTCATTCCATTTTCTCAGCTTACTGATTCCCCATCCATGCTATGCATATCAGTAAAATCAAAGGCTTTTCTATTAATCAAACTATAACCATGTTCAAGGAAATAATCATGCATCCAACCATAAAACTCATCAGTGCCGCTGCGCTTCTCACCCTCAGTTTTGCAACGCAGTCTGCGCCCATTTATAACGTGAGTAGTGGGCAACTTGTTGGCATCAGTAACTTGGAGGTAGGCGGTTCGCTATACAATGTCGTCATCGGTGACGGTTCCTACACCGGAATTTTTGGGACAACATCCGATTTCGCCGATTCGACAAGTGCCGAAAATGCTGCCAATGCCATAGTCGCTGCCCTAAGGTCTGCCTCGGCACTTCCAGCAGGTATCAATTCAGACCCCGCACTAGTCAACGGATGCAATGGAAGCGGGGGTGAATGTGATATTTTCATTCCATTCGGTGTGCAATACCCCTCTCCAGGCGCTCCCGGTCAGAACCAAATTAATTTGTGGGATTCATATCTTTACCTAGGTCACGTTGGAGTAGGTTGGGAGACACAAACTTCAAACATCCTAACGAACTTAAGCACTTCAAGCTTTGGTTATTCTACTTATGCGAAGTTTAACCTCGTGACTCCGATACCGGAACCTTCCTCCATAATCCTCTTCGCTACAGGGCTGTTAGGATTATGGAGTCGTAAGTTCAAGAGCAAAATCATTGCTTCTCGCTGATATATCTTTAAAATTCAGCCTAATCTGCAATCAGCCCGGATAGAGCCGCCCTGCGGCGTAATCCGGGATTTCCGTGGCTCGGAAACCTGTATTCCGCTTCGCCCTTCGACTTCGCTCAGGACAGGCTTCATTCGAGCTCTCTTTATTAGCTTAACGGTACAGACGCTCCAGCATGGGGAATGGTCAAGTTTAGTCCGGGTGGAATGTCATGTTTTCATGCCGCGGTTTGATAAGGCCGAATCTTTGCTAAGGTTTCCGCAAGAGTATCCTTAAGTTCCTCCATATCATAGTCAACTTGCAACCCAACCCAAAAACCTTCACTCATGCCAAAAAATCGGGATAAGCGTAAACCTATATCTGCGGTGATGGCGCTTTTTCCTGCAATAATTGCAGCTATGATGCTAGGGGAAACGTCAATTTCATCGGCTAGTCGATTCTGATTGATGCCCATAGGTTTTAAAAATTCTTCAAGCAGAATTTCACCGGGTTTTGGATAGGGAATCTCGCGTGGCATAGTTTGGCTCTTCAGTGATAATCGATAATTTCAACGTTAAAAGCATGTCCTTCCTGCCATTTAAAACATATCCGCCATTGTTCATTAATGCGGATGCTATATTGACCCACCCTATCGCCATATAAGGGTTCAAGCCGATTGCCAGGGGGGACTCGCAAATCGCTTAGGTCTGTTGCACGATGCAGAATTGCCAATTTGCGCAGTGCTGAAGCGGCAATATTGGCTAATCGGGCTACTCTTACACCGTGGAACAAATCTTCTGTATCCTTGCACTTGAATGATTCAATCATACATGATTATTCATGTGGTTCTATTCAACGATTTTCATCAACCCACTTCAACACCGGCTTTCTAGCCGCTTGCGTTTCATCCAACCTCCGCAATGGGGTATTGCGGGGGGCTTCGTGGAACCAATCAACATGGCCGGACTGGGCTTTTTCGGCCAGATTGCGCATGACTTCAATAAAACGGTCCAAAGTTTCCCGGCTTTCGGTTTCAGTGGGTTCGATCAGCAACGCGCCATGCACCACTAATGGGAAATACATGGTCATCGGATGGAAGCCTTCATCCAGCAAGGCTTTGGCTAAATCCAAGGTTGTCACCCCTGTGTCTTTGAGGAAGCGGTCATCGAACAGCGCCTCATGCATACAAGGCCCGTCAAATGATGCCGTCATGACATCTTTCAAAGAAGCCAAAATGTAATTGGCATTCAACACCGCATCGCTGGCCACTTGCCATAGACCATCCGCACCGTGGCTGAGCATGTAGGTCAAAGCACGGACGAACATACCCATCTGACCGTGAAAGCCTTTTAACCTTCCAATGCTATCCTGATCCTGTTCCACCAATTTAAACCCCTCGCTGTCACTTACAACATAGGGTAAAGGCGCGAAACGAGCCAATTCCTCACTCAACACCACTGGGCCAGCACCGGGTCCGCCACCGCCGTGGGGCGTGGAGAAGGTCTTGTGTAGATTAATGTGCATGGCATCAATGCCCAAGTCAGCAGGACGGACCCTCCCGACGATGGCATTAAAATTCGCCCCATCACAATAAAAATAAGCCCCGACGGCGTGGACGGCTTCGGCAATTTCGATGATGTCGCGCTCGAACAAGCCGCAGGTGTTGGGATTGGTCAGCATGATGGCCGCCACATCCGGACCCAATTTTGCTTTCAACACCTCCAAATCGACACGGCCTTGGGCATTCGCCGGAATCGATTCGACGACGAAACCCAATGAGGCGGCGGTGGCAGGGTTAGTGCCATGGGCCGATTCCGGGGCCAGTACTTTGGTTCGCTTTTCGCCACGTGCCTCCAAAGCCGCCTTGATGGTCGCCATGCCGCAGAATTCACCATGAGCGCCAGCGGCTTGCGGCATGGCGACGGCGGGCATTCCGGTCAGGGTTTTCAGCCAATAGGCCAATTGGTCGATTAACTCCAGCGCACCTTGCACGGTCGAAATCGGTTGCAAGGGGTGTAAGTCGGCAAAACCCGGCAACCGCGCCATTTTTTCATTCAAACGCGGGTTGTGCTTCATCGTGCAAGAGCCGAGCGGGTAAAAATTGCCATCAATACTGAAATTCTTCTGACTTAAGCGCGTGTAATGGCGCACGACTTGCGGCTCGGCCAAACCGGGCAAGCCAATCTTGCCGTTCCGGCGCAAACCGCCCAAGCGTTGCTGATAGTCAGGGACGCTGGGAATGTCCACTCCGCAGCGATTGTCTTGGCCTTGCTCGAAGATCAAGGGTTCTTCCATGCCATGGCTGTTGGTTGCGACTGGGGTATTAGTGTCAGCCGGACGGGTCGGCCTGCCTTGCTGGTTCATGACAACTCCTTCAATAATTTCACAAAGGTATCCATTTCACAGGGTTGGTTGAGTTCGGTCACTGCCACGAGCAGCAGATTGTCCAATTCTGGTTGATCGGGATAAAGCCGACTGACTGGAACCCCCGCCAGCAAAGGCACTTTTGCCATGTCATCGACCCATTTTGCCGCTGAAACAGGGAGTTCGACCGTGAATTCGTTGAAGAAATGCTCATTGAGGACACGGCAACTCGGCACTTGCGCAATCTTATCGGCCAAGGTGCAAGCCAAGGCATGGTTTAATTCGGCAAGCTGAGTCAAACCGTCTTCACCCAATAGGCTCAGATGGATGGTGAAGGCCAACGCACAAAGCCCGGAATTAGTGCAGATGTTGCTGGTAGCCTTTTCGCGGCGGATATGTTGCTCCCGGGTGGACAAAGTCAGCACATAACCGCGTCGCCCGTCCGCATCCACCGTTTGACCGCACAAGCGGCCCGGCATTTGCCGTAAATACTTTTCCTTGCAAGCAAACAGTCCCACATGGGGACCGCCGAAGCTCAATGAGTTGCCAATGGACTGGCCTTCAGCCACGACGATGTCAGCCCCGATCTCACCGGGCGGTTTCAGCAACCCAAGCGAAACCACTTCGGTCACTACCACCACCAATAATGCCCCATGGGCGTGGCAAGCCTCCGCCAGTTCTGTGTAGTCAAAAAGCCTCCCGAAAAAATCAGGGGTTTGAACCACGACACAAGAAATATCTTGATTGATGTTGGCGGTCAAATCCTCAATCTGCATGACGGATGGCGGCAAGGCTTCGACGGTAAACCCTGTGCTGTCGGCCATGGTTTGGATGACTTCGCGGTAATGAGGATGCAATCCACCCGAAACCAATGCCTTGCCACGACGAGTGATCCGGTTTGCCATCAACACCGCCTCGGTGCAAGCGGTAGACCCGTCATACATGGAGGCATTGGCGACATCCATGCCAGTCAATAAAGCCACTTGCGTTTGGAATTCAAACAGGCTTTGCAGAGTGCCTTGGCTGACTTCCGGTTGATAGGGGGTATACGAAGTCAGGAACTCCCCGCGCAGTAGCAGATGATCCACGCTGGCTGGCACATGATGCCGGTATGCACCCGCGCCAAGGAATGAAGGGCAAGCGCCGGCGCTGAGGTTTTTCGCCGCCAATCCGCCAATAATCCGCTCCACTTCATATTCTGCCATATGTGAGGGCAATGATGGCAGTGGACTCGACAAGCGGGCAGCGGTTGGAACATCAACGAATAGATCATCCACCGAGTCAACGCCAATGCGTTCCAGCATCAGCTTACGGTCGGCATCGGTCAAAGGCAAATAACGCATAGGCAACGCATCCTATTGATAGTGGTAAGGCTTCAGTGACTGCTAAAAGTCATGAGGGGCTTGTAGTCAATCAAGGTTCCATCTTAACAAATAATCGGTCTGAAGCGACAGACCGATTGATTGCTTCAGCAATTCTCATTTTGGCGTGGAAGCCGTCATTCCGGCATGGACTGCCGGAATCCAGTGCCATGGACGGTATCGGGTCGGCTGCGTAAGTGTTTGATTAAGCGCTGTGAGTGAACCCAAGTTTCACGTCC
>CAIOOA010000167.1 GCA_903859815.1 uncultured Methylococcaceae bacterium
ACCTGCCTCGACCTTGCTAACAAGGTGATATGAACTTTCCGTTAAATTCTAAAAAAAACACCCAAATGGGTAATATTCACTTGTTTTCCCCATCGAATGCGCTAATAATAACTTATAACGATCAAGGTTATAGCCAAGTAAAAAGCTCAACAATAATAACGGGAGAAACCTCATGCAACCTAAGCTTGTCATCGCATTTGATCCGCTCAGCGAGGCGGAATTCCAGGCCAAGGTCGGTCATATCCTTGCCTCTTTAAGCAACAACCCCTACTTCCCTGAGCCATGGCCGGAGCCAGTGCCGTCCTTGGCCCAACTCAATGCAGCCTACATGGTTTATCTGGACGCCTACCATGCCAGCCTGACGCGGGACAGCCAGAAAATCCGGCAACGCGATGCGGCAAGGGATGCACTGACCGATAAGCTGAAACATCTTGCCAGCTATTTGGAATTGGTGGCGCATCACGACACCGACAAACTATCCACAACCGGTTTTGATCTGCGCCGGGACATCGTGCGCGGCATACACGGTGGAACCTTGCCGGCCGCCGACAAGTTTTGGGCGGAACATGGTCCCAAGAGTGGTACGGTGATGTTACATGTCGCCCGGGTGGCAGGGGCTAAACTCTATGAAGTGCAAATCGCCCAAGGCGACCCTTCTGTGGAGGAAAACTGGAAACCCGCCACCATCTCGGCCACCGGTTCCCACATCCTGCTGGAAGACTTGACCCCCGCTCAAACGTATTGGTTCCGCGTCCGTGCCATGGGTAGCGGTGGGTCGGGGCTGTGGACCGACCCAATTAGTTTGATTGTGGTTTGAGGGGAGTTGGAGTCGGGCGCATCTCTTTGCATTGCGCCCGACACTTCGATTTGTCGGGCAACAAAAAGATGTTGCCCGACCTTACCTCTATTTGGCTTTTGCTCCTGAATAAATGAAAAGAGGTAAAGAGAGATGTTTGCGAAAATAGTGTTGTCCCTAGTGCTTTTGGTCTCATTCGTGAGCAGTGCATCGGCTGAATCTTTGGGGGCCCAGATAACGAGTCGTTATCATGATTGCATATTAAGTCCTTGGACCATTGAGGAGATCAAAAACCCTCCTGCAAAGCATGCTGAATGCGTTGGTCAAGGCTACAAGGTCGTTTATGAAGCAAGCGGGGTTGAGACTCAGTTGAAGAATGCGCCACACAGGTGGCTTCCGATTAGGGGGAAGGTTACTGTTTCGGATTACTGGATCATGGTTCAGTTTGTGCTGGATGATGAGGCGATAACCTTCTTCAATACGAGGTTTGCTTCTTCCAATGCTCGGATACCGATGGGCTTGGAGATTGACATTTCACCGCGTTCTAGTGCTGTGTTTCGTGATCCTGGTCAGGTGGTCGGGTTGAACCTTCCGAGTGAAGCAGGACTCTTTCTTGATACGGGAGTGTTCGATAGTTATCCGGGTTATGGTGCGGTCATACGGAACCCACATACGCTAAAAGCTAATGTGCCGTATGCGCTGGTGTTTTCTGCTAAGGGCGCTCCATGGTATGATCCTGGGCGATATGAGAAGCTCGTTCAGGGGAGTGGTGACGTTCGCTTGACATTCCAAGTGAGTCTTGAGCGACCAGCTGCGGATCAATTAGTGATGGCATATGATAGGGGCGATCATCAATTGAATGGCTATCCTGAAAATGGCAGCGGGGGTGGATTTGACTATTTTGTGGTCGCATATGATGGGTTTCATCTGATGAATATCCCATCTCAGCGAACCATCTGTTGGTACGTGAAGCATGATGATGACGTTGGCTGTAACGCGGGAAATCCTTTTCAGGATAGTATCGCTGAAAGCGTAGCATCATCCGGTGGTGCCGTATCACAGGCATTGGTAGCAAACGGAACAGCTATCTTATCTAAGGAAGTCGTATCTGCTTCGATGTCTATCCCAATCTCAGTTGGTACTATAAACCCCTCTGCCAAAACCAACCTCACCGGACACCCCAAAGTATCCGACAACACTGGAAGAGGCTACGCCGAAGGGAGTTACATTCTCTCAGGCGTTCCTCTGACCTTCGTGGGCACCACCGATGTGACTGGGGCAGACGCCTCCGTTGGAATCAGCGGCAAAGATCCTGAAGTCAAAGTACGTTGGGAGGTGAAAATCGGTAATGGGAAGTGGAAACAAGCTGGGGACGACCAAACGATCAACAAAGATCGGCTTCCAAAAGGCAAACAGATTGACCGGATATGGAAATACACAATCCCAGCCGATACACCCAATGGTACACAGTTCTCTATTCGTTACACTGTTGATCTAAAAGACATTATCTTTGAGAAATACGAGAGCGACAATGTGAAGGAGGAGACGTTCACAGTAACTACAGTGGTCGATCCGTCAGGCGCGTCATCGACAACCATTCTTACTCCCACACAACGGGCCGCTGTTATGGCCATCATCAACAACTATTTGCAAGACAGCAAGTAGACAACCCAAATATCTTTTAAAAATCAAATAAACATACAGGGTGAATTTCATGAAAACTGTACAATATGTAGCTTTTGCATGTATTCTCGCAATGATGCTTGTGGATGATGCTGTGGCACTTGAATTTCCCGGACCATTCAAGATTAAATCGATCTTTGTTTCAGGTGCTACCAATCTCCATTACCGTGTTATTTCGGACAACCCAGCCTCATGGCAGTGCCATAATGGGCCAACCTATGACTCTTGGGCATACATAAACGAAAATGATGATGGAGCCAAGGGGAAAATAGCGGCGATCCAGATGGCATATGCTCTTGGGAAAAGCATCCGTCTCATCACTGAAGGAGTCTGGGTTCCATGGGGTACGGGCACCATCTGTCATATCATCGAACTCCAACTATACTAGGGGTCTGCCATGAAGATGATTATTGCTTGTTTAGCATTATTGTTATCGATATCCCTCTCTCAGTCGAGTCTTGCGGCTCAGTATGTGGTCTGGGGAGTCAAACTTCAGGTATACTCCCAAGGTCATATGGAAAGCAATGCCCATATGGTGGAAGCGAATATCGCTCTCTATCCGAATGAACATCCTTGGTGTGGTCGGCGTATATATGTTGCGATGGAAGACAAAGAAATCATGGCTACTGTGCTATCAGCGAGGTTGTTGGATCGGCCAGTCAACATCATCTATGAAGATGCCGCAGAGCAAATGCTTGTTGCTGGGCATACTTTCAGTAGGTGTAAAGTGATCAGTGTGTTCTTCTGATCTGGTAATTTGTTGATACCGTCTTGCCGCCAATCATGCATGCGCTAAATCTCGGATTTAACGGTTTACCCGTCCTGCGAAACGCGGTAAGGCGCATTCGTAACGCGGTAACTCGTAAGGCGCGAGCAACTCCGCCGCGCATTGCGCCACATGGAGACAATTCATCACTCGTCGTAATTTAGCTTACGCCTCCGGTCTATGTCCTCTAACTTGTCCTAGAGAAAATGAAACGCAAGGTCTACCTTGAAACCTCGGTCATTAGCTACCTGACGGCTCGTCCAAGCAAGACTATTCTGGGTGCTGCCCACCAGCAAATCACTTTGGCTTGGTGGGAATTACGTCACCGCTATGAATTGCTGATATCCGTTTATATGCACACCTGAAGAACTTTTAGGAGAAAACAATGCTGAATGATGAAATTGTTGAGGAAGTAAGGGCTATTCGGGAGGCTCACGCAGAGAAATTCAACTTTGATTTGCGGGCAATTTACGATGACCTAAAGAAATCAGAAGCCCAACATATTGCCGATGGACATCCCTACATCACGCCCCCCACCATGCCCGTCAAGCCTAACACGGCATTCCAGCGGACTCGCTTCGCTCGCCGCTGAATGCGGCGTTAAGGCGCAATAGCGGTACTCCGCATATTGCGCCGATCATCTGGATACGAACCGCCGATAATTTGTACGCCGCTTGAATTAATGGAGGACTAAACCATGTGGCACGATCCAATTGTGGAAGAAATCCACCGTATCAGAGACGAACACGCGAAGAAACTGAATTATGATCTTCATGCGATTTGTGAGGATCTTCGCAAAAAGCAGTCAACATCGAGCATCAAGGTATTTTCACGTTTGCCCCGTCGGTCAATTGTTCACAATGCCGCCTAAGCTGGTTGATGCGGTAAGGCGCATTCGTAACGCGGTAAAGCGCACTCGTAGGGCACGAGCGGTCCCGCCACGTATTGCGCCGAATGAATAAAAGGAGACAACAGTCAATGATATGCACAACGTACCCTACCCGGCTATTATTAACTTATTGACTAAAACTATAGTGAAAAATCTTTCTTGGCCAGATTGGTGTGATTGGGAAATCGAATTCACGCCTCACCTATTGAAACGCATGGAAGACCGCAACTTTAATGAGATTGACTTAAGGGAAATGCTCTACCATCCAAAGAACTATAAGCCAGATATTGTTGAAGGAAGGTGGATAATCGAAACCCATCATGAGCGTCATCCTTGGGAAGTCATTGTCGAACCAGATGACTATGAAAAACTTTTGGTGATAGTCACCGCATACCCCGTGTGGAGTAAATAAGATGAAAGAACCCTATCTCGAAGTGACCTATCGCCGTGGACGTGCAATGGCTGCCTATTTGTATCTTCCACGGGCGACAAAGGATAAGAGTCATCGAACTTCAATAGCAGACCCAGGGATGATAATTGACTACACCGAAGATGGGAAACCCATTGGAATAGAGATTACAGCCCCATCGAAGGTATCAGTCAATGATCTAAACCGAGTCCTCACTAGCCTAGGAGTGTCGGTGCTTACCTCAGATGATGTCGCACCACTTAAAGCAGCATAGTTTTGAAAAGGTTTAACGCGGTAAGGCGCATTCGTAACGCGGTAACTCGTAAGGCGCGAGCAACTCCGCCGCGTATTGCGCCACATGGGAATGAACCCGTAAAACGGAACCATGAACGGGTTGCGCCAAATTTACATGAATATTCGAACAACCTTGTAAGCATAGGATAAATTGCCATGATATTGAACGCTTTGATCGAAAAAGATGAGTTTGGTTACTTCGCCCAAATTCCTGAATTAAAAGGTTGCGTAACGCAAGGTAAAACTTACGAGGAAGCACTTTCAAATATTCAAGAGGCTGCCGAATTGTATTTGGAAAGCCTTCAAAAAGAAGAGTTAATAGCACTAGAAAATCGCAAGGTTTTCATATCGCGCATCGAAGTGGCTATACATGCCTGAATACCCAAGACTTACCGCCAAGGAAGCAGAAAAGCTTCTTCTCCGTAGCGGGTTTGTTTTTGATCGGCAAAAAGGTAGCCATCGAATCTTTATTAGTAAGAATTATAGGATGGTATTACCCTGTCATGCTGGTGAGATATTGCACCCAAAAATCATAAAACAGCTTTTCGAAGTCATTGATGAAGCTGAGAATAGATAAATCCATGCGGGAAGGCGTAAGCGGCTTCGCCGCGTATTGCGCTGAATGTCGTAACCGGCTACGATAAATCCGAGGATGGGCAGAGGGCTTAAACATGTCTGCCCAAACGGAATCTAATCACCCAACCAGCATCAGCCAGGTGGCCACAGCATACGCCTGCCACCCAGCAAATGCATATGGAGATGGTAGACTTCTTGCCCGCCATCCCCACGGCAGTTAAGCACGGTACGATAGCCATTTTCGGACATGCCTTCCTGCTGCGCAATCAATCTTGCTGCCAGTAACAATTCCCCTGCTAAAGTCTTGTCTTCCAAGTCATCCAAAGTGGGGATGTGCAGTTTTGGAATGATTAGGATATGGGTTGGGGCTTGTGGCTTGATGTCTCGAAACGCGAGGATTAGATCATTTTCAAAAACAACCACCGGCTTTATGTCGCCGGCGACCATTTTGCAAAATAGGCAATCGCTCATTATTTGCTCCTGTAAATTTATTAGATCAACACTTGGTCGAGGCAAATTAGCAAGCATCTGTTTTCAATGCTGCTTTGAGCATAATCCCAAGTGACGTAATGACTGGTAAGGTGACACAATTCAATGAATTGTAATACTAACTTTAGTAGCATCAAACTGCATAGACTATTGCATTTCGATTTCCATCACGTAAGAAAGGGGTTTTTCGAAAATCGGGTACTTTTATTGCTGTGTAGGTCGTGATTCAAGACAATCGGCTTCTTCGCCTGTCGATGTCATCGATTTAACCGTTTCTTTGCCATTGAGGTTAATCTATAATTTCAAGTCGAGTCCTTGCATAGTCAAGGGAACACCCTCACAATTAAGCTTTTACATTTTGCAAAATCTCTGCTGATGTCATCTATTGAAAGATTTAGCTTACAGACTATGCCAATGATGGCAACCAATTGCCTTCTTATTGACTGGCTAGTGTTTGCCCAATGAAAATATTGGTGGCAACGGATGGTAGTGCCGATGCTATTGCAGCAGCCCGCGTAGCACTCGATCTTTTGACCGAGGAAGTCGAAATAGTGCTGGTGACCGTTGTGCAAGATTACGAAAATCCTTTGGAAATGTCAGGTGGTTTCGAAGGGCCATTGGTCACGCCCGAGGAAGCTGAGGAGGAATATCAAAGTCAAATGACCGAAGGTCAGCGGGCGCTTGAACACACTATGACTGCATTGGGCAGGAATGTAGAAGTCCATCTGATCCCAACGGATGCAAACCCCGGACATGCCATCATTGATTTAGCCAACGAACTGCACCCTGATTTGATGGTATTGGGCAACAGTGCAAAAGGCTTGTTCTGGCGAGTCTTCGCGGGGTCTGTCAGTGATTACGTTCTACACCATACCCCTTGTCCGCTCTTATTTGTGCCGCACCGCAACCATACTTGATTCTGTCAGTTTGCAGATTAGGCACTCACCATAATTGATAATTCTTATAAGGAAAACAATATATTATATTACTTATGAAGCCCCACTTACTCGAAACCTCTAAAATGCAGCCACACTAGGAGTCTTGCCTTATGGACAAAATCATCGAGGGCATAGCCATTTTCGATATGCTCGAACATCTTCCTGCCGGGGCAATTCTGACATCGGGACCCGAACAGGCAATCATCTACACCAGCCGCCGTTTCAAAGAAATGTTTGGCTACTCATTGGATGACTGCCCTCACTTAGAGAAATGGTGGCATCTGGCATTTCCCGACCCCAAATACCGTCAATCCGTGGTTCATAAATGGAATCTAGGAATGGCTGATGCCATGCATCAAAACAGGGAAATAGATCCATTGGAGGTGAACATCACCGCCAAAGATGGTCAAACCCGGTTCATTCGGATTCATGCTTCCTTGGTTGGAGGCTTGAATCTAGTCACATTCTACGATTTGACCAACCGGAAAAGAGCAAAAGAAGCATTACGCAAAAAAACTCAAGAGTTGGATATTTTCTTCGACGTTTCCATGGATTTGCTTTGCATCGCCGACACCGAAGGAAACTTTCAACGGCTCAATCCGGCTTGGGAGCAAACCTTGGGATATACTGACTCAGAGCTTAAAGCGCGGAAATTCTTCGAATTTGTTCATCCCGACGATAGGGAGCAAACGCTAGAAGCGACTGCCCAATTGGCTTCGCAAAACAAAATCAGTAATTTCATCAATCGCTACCTATGCAAAGACGGCAGCTACCGTTGGCTAGAATGGCAGGCCGTGCCATCGGGTTCACTGATTTATGCCGCAGCGCGAGACATCACCGAGCGTAAACAGGCCGAAGAGGAGTTGGCAAAGCATAAAGGGCAATTGGAGGAAAGGTTTAAACAGCGCACGACGGAACTCGATCTGGCCAATTTGGCTTTGCGTGAAGCCAGTGAGCGCTTGACCTTGGCGACTCAGGCCGCATCCATGGGCGTGTGGGATTTGGATTTCAGCAATAGCCTAGTCAGTTGGGATGATAAAATGTTCCAAATCTACGGCTTGCCCAAGATAGTGCCGATGCCCTATGACACTTGGAAAAAATCCGTGCACCCGGAAGATTTTGACAAGGTATGGGCATCACTGACGCAAACGATTGACAACAAAGCCTACGGATCGGTTGAATTTCGGATCATTCGCCCTGACGGGCAAATCCGTTGGATAGCGGCTGCTCAAGGTGTCGTTCTTGACGACCAAGGTGATGTGTGCAGACTCGTTGGCACGAGCGCCGACATCAGCGAGCGAAAAAAAGTCGAGGAAGAACTCCGGCACAGCGAATCGCGCCACCGTTTCCTCACCGAAAACATGAAAGATGTGATCTGGATTTTGGACACGGAAACCATGCAGTTTCGCTATCACAGCCCTTCGGTTTATGGGTTATGGGGATTCACGCCCGAAGAAGTCATGTCTAAGCCTGCGCTGGAAACCATGCCTCCAAAACTCCGGGACTACTTGCGCGAGCAAATTGGACTCAGGGTGCAAAACTTCCTCTCAGGACAAGACCAGCCGAACTCCTATTATACGGTTGAATTTGAGGCTCCACATAAGGACGGTCATCCAGTTTGGGTGGAATCAATCAGTCGCTGCCACTTGAACGAAACCACCGGGCATGTGGAAATTTCGGGCGTGACCCGGGATATAACTGCACGCAAGAAGACCGAGCAGGAACTTCGTGAAAGTGAAGCACGCTATCGCGCCCTTGTCGATCATTCCCCTTTGGGAATACTGGCGGTGCAAGAAGGTCGTTTCGTATTTGCCAATCCTGCGGGGGCTGCTTTGGCAGGTTATTCACCGAATGAGTTGCTGGGCGTGATGGCGATTGAAACCATACACCCCGACTCGATAGCCGCCATCTTGGATCGGGTCATGCATCTCGAGAACGGTGAGTCCAACCCCCCGATGGAGATGGCTATCATCAAAAAAAATGGGGAGTTGACCATCACCGAATCAACCTCCGTGCCTATCATCCTGCAAGGCAAAAAGGCGGCACTGATACTCGCCCAAGACATTACTGAGCGCAAAGCCGCCCAAACTCGACTCTCTGCCAGTGAGCGCCATTTTAGGGCATTTTTCGAACGTCCTCTGGTTGGCATGGCAACCATTTCGCCTGATTCAAAATGGCTGGAAGTGAATGACCAATTGTGTAACATGTTCGGCTTCAGCCGGGAAGAATTGCTTGAAAAAACTTGGGATGAATTGACCTATCCGATTGATGAAGCCAAAAACAAAGCTCAAATCAGGCTAATGTTAGCGGGCGAAAGTGACGACTATACCATCAATAAGCGTTGCCTGCGCAAAGATGGCACCTTGCTTTATGCGCAAACCTCGGTTAGTTGCCTACGCAAACCCGACCAGTCAATCGATTATATCGTTGTGCTGGTTGTCGATGTAACCGCTCAACATGAAGCCCAAGAACAATTGCGCTTGGCTGCCCACCATGACGCCCTGACCGGACTCCCCAACCGTAGGCTGCTGGTTGATCGTCTGCAACAAGCTGTGGCGAAAACTAAAAGGCACGGTGGGATATTGGCTGTCGCTTACCTAGACTTGGATGGCTTTAAGGCAATCAACGACAATCTGGGCCATGCCATGGGCGACCAATTGCTCAAAGAAGTGGCGACTAGACTCAAATCTTGCTTGAGAGGCGGGGACACGGTGGCACGTTTAGGCGGCGATGAATTTGTAATCTTGCTGTCCACGGTCACCCACGCAGAGGAGTGCAAACAGATACTGGGCCGACTGTTAAAAATCATAGCCGCCGCTTACATGATTGCCGATACAGAGCAAACTGGCATTTCAACCAGCATAGGCGTCACCTTATTCCCAGGCGATGATGCTGACCCTGAAATATTGCTGCGCCATGCCGACCAAGCCATGTATTTAGCCAAGCAAAACGGCAGAAACCGCTTCTACTTTTTTGACGGAACTGAACATTCCCCATCTCCAGATCAAGGGGACGCGGCTTAAAATGTCTGAACAGCAGACACTCGGCGAAAGGGCAAACTCGCCCCACCGCCTTTGCCTAGCCCCCATGCTGGAATGGACCGACCGGCATTTTCGCTATTTTCTCCGTTTGGTCAGCAAACGGATTTTTCTGTATACCGAGATGATTACGACGGGGGCAGTCTTGCACGGCGACCGGCAAAAATTGTTGGGCTATGATGTATCCGAACATCCACTCGCCTTGCAATTGGGAGGAAGCGACCCGTCGGCTTTGGCCGAGTGCGCCCGTATTGCCGAAGATTTTGGCTATGATGAAGTCAACTTAAACATTGGTTGCCCCAGTGATCGAGTGCAGAGCGGGCGGTTTGGGGCTTGCTTGATGGCAGAGCCTCAATTGGTGGCCGACTGTGTGGCCGCCATGCGCAAGGCTGTTGCCATTCCCGTGACCGTGAAAACCCGCATCGGCATTGACGAGAGGGACTCCTATGCCGAATTGACTGATTTTGTCCACACGGTAAGCCAAGGGGGTTGCAATACGTTCATCATCCATGCCCGCAAAGCTTGGCTGAAAGGGCTTTCCCCAAAAGAAAACCGGGAAGTGCCACCCCTGCGCTATGATGTCGCCCAACAGCTTAAACAGGATTTCCCAAACCTTGAAATCGTGTTGAATGGAGGCATTTCCAATCTTCTGGAGTGTATGGATCATTTGCAGGTTTTCGACGGGGTGATGCTAGGTCGTGCCGCCTATCACAATCCCTATCTCATAGCCGAGGCGGACAACTTACTTTTTCAAGGGCATGACCCGATTCCGTCCCGGCATGACATAATGGAAGCCTTTTTACCTTATGTTGAGCAAGAGTTGGCCAAAGGTGTTCGGCTGCAAAGCTTGTGTCGGCATATTCTAGGTCTGTACCATAGTGCGCCGGGTGGTCGCTTGTGGAGACGGCATCTGAGCGAAAATGCGGTCAAACCGGGGGCGGGAATGGAGGTTTTGCGGACGGCGTGGGAACTGACCCGTTAGAATTGCGCATCCAATCAGAATTGCCGAACCCTCTTTGATAGGCAAGGTATACTAATCAATCATTCATTTTTTTGGAAGATACGATGGAAGAGCAGTTTTCTCAACTCATTCAAGCAATCGGCGAAGATATTACCCGTGAGGGCTTGGTCGATACTCCTAAACGCGCAGCGGCGGCATTCCGCTTCCTAAACCACGGCTATAACAAAAGCCTGGAAAACGTTCTCAACAATGCCATATTCGAATCTGATACTGAAGATATGGTTATCGTCAAAGATATCGAACTGTATTCCCTATGCGAACATCATCTGCTGCCCTTCATCGGCAAATGCCATGTCGCTTATCTGCCTAGGGGCAAGGTGTTGGGCCTGTCCAAAGTCGCCCGCATCGTCGACATGTATGCCCGACGCTTGCAAATCCAAGAGCGCCTGACCAAGCAAATCGCCGATGCGATACAGTTGGCAGTGAACCCAAAGGGGGTTGCTGTGGTCATTGAGGCCAAACATTTATGCATGATGATGCGCGGCGTGGAAAAGCAAAACTCCGTCATGGCAACGTCCTGCATGCTTGGCCTTTTCCGTGAGAATTTCAGCACACGCTCGGAATTCCTAAACCTCATCAACCGTTAAACTCACCGAATCAGCCCCATGAACCCAGCTTCCCCGAAGACCGCAGTGCTATTGGTCAATCTTGGCACTCCCGAACAACCCACTGCCGCCTCGGTGCGCAAGTATTTAGGTGAGTTCCTGATGGACCCCCGCGTGGTGCAAATCCCCAGGCCGATATGGTGGCTGATTTTGCATGGCATCATATTGCGGGTGCGCCCTGCCAAATCGGCCAAAGCCTATAAAAGCATCTGGATGGATCGCGGTTCGCCGCTGATGGTTTTGACCGAAGACTTAGGGCTTGCCTTACGCGACCTATTGCAGCAACGCGAAGTGTCCGATGTGGTGGTGGAAATCGCCATGCGTTACGGCAAACCCTCCATCCCAGACCAATTAAACAAACTTAAGGCTTCAGGGGTGGAAAAGTTCATCATACTGCCCTTATACCCACAATATGCAGCAGCGACGACAGCCTCCATATTCGACAAATTGACCGAGACTTTGAGCCGCTGGAAGCATCTGCCTACGGTCAAATTCATCAGCGATTATCACCTAGACGAAGGCTATGTTGCTGCTGTTGCTGCCAGCATCGAACACTACTGGCAAGTGAACGGCAAATCTGAACTGCTGCTGTTTTCCTTGCACGGATTGCCAGCCGTCAGCCGCAAACAGGGTGACCCCTATTATGATCAATGCGTCGCTTCAACTCGGGCCATCGCCACCAAACTGGGTTTGGAGGACAAGGCTTGGAAACTGGTGTTCCAATCCCGATTCGGCGCACAGGAATGGCTAAAGCCCTATTGTGTCGAAGTGCTGAAGGAGTTGCCCGGACAAGGCGTGAAATCGATTGATGTGGTTTGCCCTGGATTTGCCGTGGATTGTTTGGAGACTTTGGAAGAAATTGCCATCGCCAACAAAGAAATATTCATCGAAGCCGGTGGCGAAAGTTACCGCTATATTCCCGCGCTCAATGCCAGTATGGAACATGCAAAGGTGTTGGCGGGTTTGGTTTTTTCTTGAGGAACTACATAAAGGGAAAATACGCTGTTGAAAGATTAACGTGAGAATAAAATATGAAACTATGCAAGTGTAGATGGATATGGTTGGTGGCGACTATGCTAGCCCTATTATCCGGGACATCGGTTGCAGAGACGCGCATTGTAATTCTGGACTTTGAATTGAATGACATTGCTGGCATTAGCCCAACGCCAAAAGAGGAACTCGAACGTACCTCTTCGCTTGGGCCATTGTTGCGGGATGCCATTGCAAGAAATGCAGAGTATAAAATATTGCCCATTACGCAAGATCAACAAGCGAAGGCTTCTGCTGGTTTTGGGTATCTCCTCGATCACTCAGATGAAGCCGCAAAGCTTGGCAAGCAGTTAGGCGCTGATTATCTGGTCGTCGGACAAGTTCACAAACCCAGCTTTTTATTCGCTTATTTAAGAATTCACTTGGTCGATGCCAATAGCGGCAAGTTAGTTGGAAACCATTATGTGGAAATCAAGGGCAGCACTAAAAAGGTAACTGAAAAAGGAGTGGCGAATTTGGCTAATTATATTGATGAAATCATAGGGAACCTTGAAAAACTGCGCACTTCTCCAGGCCCTAGGTAGTTTATACCGGGACATCTGAACCTCAATACCCTGCCTTACGCTACGCTCCATGCGGGTTACAATTATAGAATCATAAATGTCCATGCAATATTACAGCGTTTTCATTTTCAATATTTATCTAAAAACGATGAACACTCAATCAAGCCTTTAGGACAATGTCTTGCACACATACGATCTATCAATTAACTATCTGATGTTGAAAACGCTGTAATGCAGAAAAAAAGGCGTAAAATTTCCGCCAAATCAAAGCCGCAGCCCACTCGCTCCGGCTTTTCCAGATTTTTGCGAAAGTGGATATTCCTCCTAGCTCTAATCATTATCATTGCCGCCATTCCCTATATCTATTACTTAGACTACACGGTTCGGGCGCAATTCGAAGGCAAGCGTTGGGCGCTGCCGGCCAGAGTGTATGCTGCCCCGGTGGAGTTATACACCGGCCTTGCCATGGACGAAGCCAGACTGGCCAAAATCCTCAGCGAATTAAAATACCGGCCTGATCCAAACCTGTCCACCCAAGGCAGTTATGTCCGCTTAGGTAGCGAGATCACCCTCAATACCCGACCCTTCAAGTTTTGGGACAAACCCGAGCCCGCCCATTATGTGCGGATTGTATTTTCGGGCGGCAGCATCGAGACCATCGAGGATGTGAAATCCAACAAAGAGCTTTCGCTGCTGCGTTTGGAGCCGATACAAATTGGCAGTTTTTACCCTGCCCTCAAGGAGGATCGGGTTCTCATCAAGTTGGATCAAGCTCCCAAACCCTTGGTCAATGCCTTGCTGGCAACAGAAGACCGAGATTTCTACGATCATTTCGGCATCTCGCCTAAGGGTATTTTGCGGGCGGCTTGGGCCAATATCCGGGCCGGTGGCTTGGTGCAGGGCGGCAGCACCTTGACCCAGCAGTTGGTGAAGAACTTTTATCTCAATTCCGAGCGCACCCTGATCCGCAAACTGAACGAAGTCATCATGGCTTTGATTCTGGAAGCCCGTTATTCCAAGGATGCCATACTCGAAGCCTATATGAACGAAATTTACCTAGGCCAAGACGGGGCTAGGGCGATTCATGGGTTTGGATTGGCGAGTCAATTTTATTTCAGCCGTACCCCGGATGAATTGGAATTGCAACATAGCGCCTTGTTGGTGGCCTTGGTGCGTGGACCATCGTTTTACGACCCGATCAAAACCCCGGAAAAAGCGAAAAAGCGCCGTGACATGGTGCTGGATGAAATGGCGGACTTGGGCTACATCACCAAATACCAAGCGGAACAAGCCCAACAACAGCCACTGGATATAGTCAAAGACCCCCATCAAGCCATTAGCCGTTATCCTTCCTTCCTAGATTTAGTCAGACGCCAATTGCAACAGGAATACCGCAATGAAGACTTGACTTCCGAAGGCTTAGGGATTTTCACCACCTTGGATGTGGAAGCCCAAGACAGTCTGGAAGCCGCTATCGATTCAACCTTGAAGAAGCTGGACAAGCAAACCAAAACCGAGGTTCCTCTGGAAACAGCCGCCATCTTCACCCGCCGGACGACAGGCGAAATCATCGCGTTTGCCGGTGCGCGAGACCCCACCTCCGTGGGCTTCAACCGTGCCTTGGACTCGGTGCGCCAAATTGGCTCGCTTTATAAACCCGTCGTTTATCTGACCGCGTTGGCAAACCCGCAAAAATTCACGGTCATCACGCCAATTCAAGACACGTCGATTCGTATGGCAAATCAGGGTACTGAAACTTGGATTCCGAAGAATTATGATAATCGCGAACATGGCACTGTGCCTTTGCATAAGGCATTGGCGAACTCTTTCAACCTGGCGACCGTGCGCGTGGGCATGGGCGTGGGCGTTGCCCATACCATAAAGACCTTGCATAACTTAGGCGTTGAACGTTCCATGCCCGTATTCCCATCCACTTTGTTAGGAGTAGGCGAACTCAGCCCGATGGATGTGGCCCAAATGTACCAAACCCTCGCCAGCGACGGCTTTGTCACCCCACCCCATGCGATTCAATCGGTGGTGGCCTTGGACGGCAAACCCCTGCAACGTTATGGCTTGAAGGTCAAGCAAGCGATGGACCCATCGGCGGTGTTCATCGTCAACACCATTTTGCAAGAAGTGGCGCGTGAAGGAACCGCCAAACCCGTCTATACGTTTCTGCCCAAAAACTTCAACGTGGCAGGAAAAACGGGAACCACCAACGACATGCGCGATAGTTGGTTTGCCGGCTTCACCGGGGATTATCTGGGCGTGGTTTGGGTCGGTCGGGACGACAACCAACCCGCCAAGCTGACCGGGGCGCAAGGGGCTTTGCAAGTGTGGGGGGCGGCCATGAAAAAAATCAGCCGCGAACCCTTGACCTTGGACCCGCCGGAGGATGTCTCCATGGTTTATATAGACCGCAGCAACGGACTGCGAGCCAGCGAGGGTTGCCCGACAGCTTCGCCCTTCCCTTTCATCAAGGGTTCCGCGCCCAGCGGACATTCCTCTTGTTCGCAAGCCGAAGAAAGTGCCCCCGAAAGCCCCCCAGCCGAAAAACCCGAGAAAACTGAAAACACAGGCGACAAAGAAGGTTCATGGTTGAAGGAGTTGTTTTGAGGGGTTAAGCTATGAAATAAATTTCGGATGAGGCATCGACATGACTGACGAAGAACTGAAAGAACTGGTCTCAAAACTGGCAGTTTCGCAAAAAGAAACCGACAGACAATTAAAAGAACTCGGCAAACAAATTGGCGGATTAGGCGAAAAGTTCGGCAGTTTTACTGAAGGCTTGGCCTTGCCGTCCATGAGCAAGATTTTAACCGAGCGTTTTGGCATGGAGGTGGTTAGCCCCAGTGTTCGTGTGAGCAAACAAGGAGAACACATGGAAATTGATGTTTTGGCCTATGCCAACAGCCTGATCAACGAAGCCTACGTCGTCGAAGTCAAAAGCCATGCGCGGGAAGAAGCCATCGGGCAATTGCACTCCATTCTGGAGCGATTCCGCCGATTTTTCCCCGAACATAAAGACAAAGCCGTGTATGGCATTTTGGCAGCAGTCGATCTATCCGAAGAGTTGAGGCAACGAATATTAAAGGCCGGCTTTTATGTCGCCCGGATACATAATGAAGTGTTTGAATTGGATGTACCGGCGAATTTTAAGCCTAAGGCATATTAACTGATGTTACGCGGCGGTCTAGTTTTGGAGCGTCAAAGCTTGCTTTGACAGGCGAAGCAAGCTTCGCATTTTTAACTCTCTTGTCAAAGCAAGCTTTGACGCTCCCAATCCTACCATTGACATTATTATGGCATAGGGGGTAAATACTGACTTTGGCGCGGGACGCTGCCGCGCCAACTCATTTAATATGCAGGCTTTGTTAAGCTAAATTCATTCCCCAAACCTCATAAGCCCAGCCGACCAAGCTTGCCAAAGCGTTCAACTTGGAGTACTTTTCCAGTATTTCATCAAGATTTGGTCATCTTTTTTTGCTTAGCAGAACGCAATGAATAGCAACAAACCAAATGATGCCTAGGCTTGTTTAAATACCTTAAGAAAAGGGAGCAAGATTAACTTATTCCCCTCTGATTATTTTGCTAAACAAATCAAAAGTTTCACTCAGTCGCTACTTTAGAAATATATATGAATGACAAATCAGTATTAATCACAGGCTGCTCTTCCGGCATAGGCTTATGTTGCGCGGAGGGCTTGCACAAACGCGGCTACCGGGTATTTGCCACCGCCCGCAAACCAGACGATGTGACAACACTCGAGGAAAAGGGCTTGGAGGCTTACCGATTGGATGTGGCAGATTCCGCCTCGATCAATGAAGCCATTGGGACGATATTGGAAATCACCGGGGGCAAACTCTACGGCTTATTTAATAACGCGGGTTTTGGACAACCGGGGGCGGTTGAAGACCTGAGCCGGGAAGCCATACGCGAACAATTTGAAACCAATGTGTTTGGAACTTTGGAACTGACGAATAAGGTATTGCCGATCATGCGCCAACAAGGCGAGGGCCGGGTCATCATTAATAGTTCCGTATTAGGATTTGCCGCAATGCCTTATCGTGGCGCTTATAATTCCAGCAAATACGCATTGGAAGGTTTGGCCGACACGCTCAGACTGGAATTAATCGGGAGTGGGGTTTATGTTTCACTGGTTGAACCCGGACCCATCAGCAGCCGTTTCCGGGATAACGCTTATGCCATGTATCTGAAACACATCAAACCGGAAAACAGCCATCACATCAAAAGATACCAAGGCATGGAAGCACGTTTATTAAAACAAGGGGCGGCAGTCCCATTTACTTTAGGCCCGGAGGCGGTATTACAACGGGTCATCCACGCCTTGGAAGCCAAAAAACCCCAAGCCCGTTATTACGTCACCTTCCCCACGTATTTATTTGGCTACTTGAAGCGAGTATTGCCCACTTATTGGCTGGACAATTTGTTAAAGCGGATTGATTAGGAGCGTCAAAGCTTCCTAGGATTGGAGCGTCAAAGCTTGCTTAGACAATAGTTTAAATAATCGAAGCTTGCTTCGCCTGTCAAAGCAAGCTTTGACGCTCCCTAAAACATTATTTAACCCGCATCCCCGGTTTTGCGCCTTCATCAGGAAATAGCACACACGGCCCGCCACGCTCGTCGCTGGCGGCCAATACCATGCCTTCGGACAAACCGAACTTCATCTTGCGGGGTTCAAGGTTGGCAACCATGACGGTCAACTTGCCTTCCAATTGTGACGGGTCATAAGCCGATTTAATGCCGGCAAACACCGTCCGAGGCTCCAACTCACCAATATCCAAGGTCAGTTTCAATAATTTGTCGGCTTTTTCGACATGTTCGGCTTTGACGATGCGGGCGATGCGTAAATCGATCTTGGCAAACTCATCGATGCCTATCGTTTCGGCAATGGGTTGAATCGTATGCTGTTGATGTTCGGCATGGCGTTGTTCGGAATGGGGTTCCGGCTCGACAGTGGCTTGCATGTTGGTTTTGTTGGCCTCCACGAGTGCCTCGATTTGTTTGGATTCGATGCGGGTCATGAGGTGTTGGTATGTATTAATTTGATGGCCTTCGGGCAACGTTTTATAAACATCATCCCACACCAACGGTATATTTAAAAACTGCTCAACTTGAATACCAAGCTTGGGCAATATTGGTTTAAGATAAAGAGCGAGATCGCGGAATAGACCCAATGCAGTTGTACAAACTTGATGGAGCTTTTCCTGGTTTTCTTGCGTGTCTTCTAATTTTGCCAATTCCCAAGGCTTATTATTATTCACATAGACATTCGCCTTATCTGCAATCTCCATAATTTTACGGACAGCCTTTGCATAATCTCTTGTTTCGTAATATTGAGCAATTTCCCTTGAAGCACTCGCAGAATCAAATTCCTCGCTCGCTAGTGGATCAGGGCTACCCAATTTTCCATCGAATCGCTTAGAAATAAATCCAGCACATCGGCTTGCAATATTAACAAACTTCCCCACCAAATCACTATTCACCCTTGCGACAAAATCTTCCAAGCTTAAGTCAATATCTTCCATCGTCCCATTCAATTTGCAAGCATAGTAATACCGCAGCCATTCAGGATTTAAGCCTTGTTTTAAATAACTTTCCGCTGTAATGAACGTGCCACGGGATTTGGACATTTTCTCGCCATTCACAGTCAAGAAACCATGGGCAAATACTTTGGTCGGAGTGCGGAAGTCTGAATGTTCCAGCATCGCAGGCCAAAACAGCGCATGGAAATATAGGATATCTTTGCCAATGAAATGATAGAGTTCAGCTTGGGAATCTTTGCTCCAATACTCATCGAAATCCTTCCCTGAACGATCAGTAAAATTCTTGAAGCTTCCCATATACCCGATGGGCGCATCCAGCCAAACATAAAAGTACTTACCCGGCGCATCGGGTATCTCAAAACCAAAATAGGGTGCGTCGCGGGAAATATCCCAATCGGATAATTTATTCTCCCCTTCCAAACCCAACCATTCCTGCATTTTATTGGCGGCTTCGGGTTGCAGGGGTGGGGTTTCGTTCAGTTGCCCTGTCGTCCACTCGCGCAAGTATTTCTGACACACCGGATCGGACAGTTTAAAGAAATAATGCACCGATTCCCGACGCACTGGGGCCGCACCCGATACCACTGAATAGGGGTTGATCAAATCAGTGGGGGTATAAGTCGTCCCGCAAGCCTCACAAGAATCGCCATATTGATCCTTGGCGTGGCATTTGGGGCATTCACCTTTAATGAAACGGTCGGGCAAGAACATTTCCTTGACCGGATCGTAATATTGTTCAATGGCGCGAGATTCAATCAGCCCACGATCTTTCAAACGCTGATAAATCGTCTCGGCAAAATAACGGGTTTCATCCGAATGGGTGGTGTAGTAATTATCGAATGCGACATGAAAACCTTGGAAATCCCGATAATGCTCACCATGCACACGGGCAATCAATGCTTCCGGGGTGATCCCCTCCTTCTCGGCTCGTAGCATGATGGGCGTGCCGTGGGTATCGTCGGCGCAGACATAATGACAGTCATGACCGCGCATTTTTTGGAAGCGCACCCATATGTCGGTCTGTATGTATTCGACCAAATGGCCTAAATGGATAGGGCCGTTGGCATAAGGCAAGGCACTGGTGACGAGAATTTTACGTTTGTCGCTCATGGGTAAACAATCGGGATAGGTCAGAGAATGGGGCAATTATCCCATAAACTAGGCTTCTAGGAGTGACCCATGGCCGTATTTAGTGATGATCCCTTCTTCGCTAGGAGCGCCAAAGCTTGCTTTGGCAATCAAACCAAAGCTTACTCTACCTGTCAAAGCAAGCTTTGACGCTCCCTCACCTATCATTCACTCTCGCATCGATTAGATTCTTGAATGCAATGATTAACCCCAAGCCAATAAATGCGCCGGGGGGTAGGATGGCTAATAGAAGTCCTTCATAGTCATGAAACACCTCAATAGACCAATGTTTGGCAATGTCTCCAAACATAAGATCGGCACGAGCGAACAACTGACCGGTTCCAATTAACTCGCGGATGGCACCCAACGCCACCAACACCAAGGAGAAACCTAGGCCCATAAACAATCCATCGGCCAAGGCTTTATCAACGGTATTTTTGGACGCATAGGCTTCGGCACGGCCCATGATTGCGCAGTTGGTGACGATCAGAGGAATAAAAATGCCGAGTATCTTATGCAAATCATGAAAAAAAGCATTCATGAGCAAATCGATGATGGTGACATTGGCGGCGATCATTAGCACATAAACGGGCAAACGCACCTCGTGACTCACCTGCTTGCGGATCAATGACACAACAACATTGGATAAGACCAAAGCAACCGTCGTCGCCAAACCTAAACCAAAACTGTTGACCACCGAATTGCTAACCGCCAATAAAGGGCAAAGCCCTAGCAAAGCCACCAAGGCTTGGTTATTTTTCCACAAGCCGTTATAGGCAATATCGCGGTAAGGGGTCCAATCCACGGTGATTTACTCGCTCAACACATCCCGAACCCGATTAGGGAAGTCGCTAATCAAACCTGTCACCCCGGCTTTAATCAACTGACGCATTTGGGCTTTGTCATTGCAAGTCCAGACATTGACTCTTTTGCCTGCATTACGGGCATGTTGAATTCCATAGGGGTCCAATTTCCCCGTCACTGAGCTAAACCCCATCGAATCGTATTCGTTATAGCATCCGGGGTTATAAGCATCGGCATCCAAGACTTTCAAATAATCCCCCGGCTTTGCCAAACGGTCACTCGTCAATGCACCTGTGGGTATGAGTTGGCTTAGGTTTCTGACGATGCATAACTGTTCATGATCGAACGAAGAAATAATGACACGATTTTCCATGTCAAGCGCTTGGATTAGCTTCACGACCTCTTCGGTCAAACTTTCGTACATTCTAGTCAAAGTTTTGATTTCCACATTGACCATCATTCCAGTGGATTTTGCCAATTCCAAAGTTTCGCGCAAAGTAGGCAGTTTAATCTCGCCTGATTGGTAATAATCTCTGTCTTCAGCACTGACAAACTCGGCAATTTCAGCATCCGTTAGAGTTTGTAGGAAGTATTGGCGTCGGACTGGAGGAAGGTCAATCTCTCTAAGATACCAGCTTCCAGCATCCAACGACCTGAGTTCCTTGAAGGTAAAATCAGAAACAAAATAAGTTTCCCGTCCGGGAAATTTAATTTTAACATCGGTACAACGAGTTAGCACATCATCATGATGGACGATCAATTCGCCATCCTTGGATTTATGCACATCCATCTCAAACATAGGGCATCCAAATCGTTGCGCTTTGGCAAAGGATGCCAGTGTATTCTCCGGGGCGAATGCCCGTGCGCCACGATGGGCTATATTATAAACGTCAGTTGACCAGACAGATGCGGTACGTAATGGATTTAACAAAGTATTCATGTAACATCTACCATTTAGAAAAATGAAAACCTTAGAACTCCGATTATTCTCGGTATGATAAATCGAATTCGCCATGTGTGGATATAATAAATAAAGTATTCCGGTGGTTGTTGAAATAATCCAAGGTATTCCTAACCGCCTTCACGACTGCCCTTGGTGTTATGGTTGCCCCTGTAAACTGGTCAAACACACCGCCATCGCGTTTTACCTTCCATTGCTTTTCAGGAGGATTACCCAAAAATAGCCCGTTGAAACCCAATATCCAGTTTGATTTGCTTTCATCAATGAAGTCACCCAAACCCGGTGTCTCCTTGTGTTCCAATACTCTTACGCCAAGGATTCCACCGTCAGCCTTGACACCAACCAGCAAATGAATGTCACCGCCATAGCCATCCGGGGCAATGGTCGAAAAAACAGCGGCAACGGGATTGCCAAAGTGTCTAGCCCTATGCACGGTAACAGACTTCGGGCCAAGGCTGGAATCGTCAATGACAATGACATCGGCAAGCATATCATTATCGTAAGTTCCAGTCGGAATCAAATTTTGCAAACTATGCAGCATAGTCAGCCGTTGATTCTCGGCAATTCTGGACTCTGTTGCATGATGCACCAAGGTCACTAAACCGATGCCAATCAGAGAAAACAACCCCAGAATGGTGGCGGCGGAAACCATGGTTTTAATAGTCAGATTCATGAGCCGTGACCGTAGACGCGGGGACGGGTATAGTGATCGATGGTTGGCGCTGCAAAATTCATCAGTAACACAGCGAAAGCAAGGCCGTCTGGATACCCTCCCCAACTTCGGATGACATATACCAAAAGGCCAATCAAGGCCCCATAAATCAATCTTCCTCGCGGTGTGGTTGCAGCAGTGACGGGGTCAGTGGCAATGAAAAACGCCCCTAACATTGTAGCACCGCTAAACCAATGGAATAATGGCGATGGATAAAGGGAGGAATCAAACAAAAAGAAAAACATGGCGATCAGGTATAAACCACTCAAAAAGCTAAGTGGTATCCGCCAATCTATCTTGCCTCTACGCAACAGCCATAAACCACCAAGCATATACCCCATATTAACCCATTGCCAACCCTTGCCGGATAAGCCACCAAATACCCTAGCTGACTGAATTTCATCCAAATGGGTTTCCATGCCCAATTGAGTTTTCAACAGGTCTAACGGGGTCGCCTGTGTCAAACCGTCAAAAGACAAAGCATTGTGTGGGTGAAAAATAATGGATACACAATCTGAAAAACTCAACGTCGTGCTTGCCATTTCCAATGGCGGCAACCAAGCAGTCATCTGGCGGGGGAAAGAAATCAACAACACCGCATACCCCACCATGGCAGGGTTGAAAGGATTATAACCCAAACCGCCATATAGTTGCTTACCAAAGACGATTGCGAATGAAACCCCAAATACCGTGGCCCACCAAGGCACTAGCGGCGGCAGGGAAACCGCCAGTAACACGGCAGTGACAGCGGCACTGCCATCCAATAAACTCGGCAAAGGATTACGTTTCCGTACAATCAAAACCAGCGCCTCGGCAAGTAATCCAGCTATTAATGCAATGATAATCTGCACCAAAACTCCCGGCCCGAACTGCCAAACCAAGGCGATGATACCCGGAATCAATGCCACTAATATGGACAGCATGATACGGCTCACACTATTTATCGGAGCTAGGTGCGGAGATTCGGTTACAGGAAAACGCATGGTTTCAGTTTCTATAGCTTGGCAAGGCAAAACCTAAAATAAGGATAATGGGAAGTAAGGCATAGTTACCCTGACTTGTGATTTTCAGCCATCTTAGTCAATAACTCTCGCTTGCGCTTAGTAGCTTCTGCCTTTTCCATTTGTTCGTTGAGTTTTCTGGTATTCCTTGCATCATAGCGTAATCGAGCGTGATCGGCCTTCGCCTTTTCCTGTTCTTTCCTAGTCACTTTAGTTTTCGCCGAACGAAAATGTTGCGCCAAAGGAATATGACTGGGACAAACCACATCACAACATCCACACTCGATGCAATCCGGCAAATGATATTCCATGGCTCGTTCCAATTGCTCTGCGCGAACATGCCAATATAATTGCTGTGGAAGCAGCTCCACCGGGCAAACCGAAGCACAATCCCCGCAGCGTATGCAAGGCATGGCTTGCTTATCGACAATCACTTCATCCTGCCCCGCCACCAGAATGCAATTCGTGGCCTTAGTCACCGGCATTGCATCCGAAGGCAAGGCTACCCCCATCATCGGTCCACCCATAATCAGGCGTTGAACGGAGTCCGTATACCCACCACAAACCTCTATCAACTCGGCAATCGGCGTACCGATTCTTGCCAGCAGATTTTGGGAGTTGCGAACCCCCTGCCCGGTGACGGTGACAATTCGGGAAAGCAACGGTTCGCCATCAGTGATAGCCTGATGGACTGCCACCGCCGTTGCCACATTATGACAAACAACCCCGATCTCGGCAGGAATCCCGCCAGCAGGAACTTCCCTACCCGTCAGCAATTGGATCAGTTGCCTTTCGCCACCCGTCGGGTAAAGCGTAGGCACTGGCACAATCTTGATACGCCTAAAATCGCCATTTGATTGGGCAGTTTCCAACGCGGCGATAGACTCCTGCATTTCATCTTCAACGGCCAACAAGCAATCATTGACCCCTAGGATATGCATCAGGATATTCGCCCCACTCAACACTTCTTCAGAGAAATGCCGTAATAAGCTGTCATCGCAAGTGATATAAGGCTCACATTCAGCGCCATTCAACACTAAGGTATCGATACGATGCGGTTTTGGCGGATCAAGCTTAATTGCCGTTGGGAATGCCGCCCCGCCCAAGCCGACAATGCCAGCCTGATGAATCATATCGAGTAATACTTGAGGTTCTACCGTCCTATAATCGGCGAAACCGTTAAACTCGACAGACTCATCCAATCCATCCACCTCGATGACGTTACAAGGGCCGTCCATTCCTGAGGGATGAATCAGTGGGAAAGACTGTATACCCACGACCCTACCGGAAGAAGCAGCATGAATAGGGGGAATGCTCCATTCTTCGGTGGAATTGAGAACTTGGCCTTTCAACACTCGCTCACCCGCTTTCACCAACGACTGGCTAATGCTGCCATTTCGTTGGATCAATGGATAAATAAGCTGCTTGGGCAAAGGCATGGTTTGCAAAGGCGCAAGGCTAGATGCCTGCTTATGTGAGGGCAAACGAAGCCCGCCCTTAAACGGCCAGAGTTTGAACATTAATGCAAGCCCGCAGCCGGTTCAGTCCAGTACCCTTCGGCAAGCGTCTCGTTGACGGGTTCCATGGAAATGCAATCAACCGGACAGGGCGGCAAACATAAATCACAGCCGGTGCATTCCGAAGCGATGACGGTATGCATGAATTTGGGTGCGCCAAGTATCGCGTCAACCGGACAAGCTAGAATGCAAAGTGTGCAACCGATGCATTTTTCTTCGTCAATCACAGCAACTCGCTTCGGCGGTTCTTGCCCTAAATCAGAGTGCAGGGCTTTTGCTTCCAAGCCCAATAAATCAGCCAATGCCTTGACGCAAACATCGCCACCCGGTGGACACTGATAAATATCGGCCTCGCCTTTGGCGATGGCTAGAGCATAGGGGCGGCAACCCGGATATTGACATTGCCCACATTGGATTTGCGGCAGCAAAGCATCGATTTTGTCGACCAGCGGATCGCCATCCGTTTTGAAACGGATGGAAGCAAAACCCAAAATCAAGCCAAAGGAAGCGAAGACAACCGATAAAACTAAGACAGCCAACATTTAACTTTTAACGAGTCCAGAAAAACCCATGAACGCCATCGACACCAACCCCGCAGTGATTAACGCAATGGAACTGCCTTTAAAAGGCTTAGGCACATCCGCCACCTCGACCCGCTCACGCATCGCGGCGAAAAGCACCAATACCAAGGTAAACCCCGCAGCCGCGCCGAAGCCAAACAAAAACGATTCGATCAAGCCATGACGAGCTTGCACATTCAACAAAGCCACGCCTAACACCGCGCAATTCGTCGTGATTAGCGGCAAGAAAATGCCCAATACTTGGTATAACAAGGGGCTGGTTTTATGCACCACCATCTCAGTCAGTTGCACGATAAAGGCGATGACCACGATAAAGGCAATAATTCTTAAATATTGCAAACCCAGCGGAGCGAGGAGGTAAGTCTCCACCAAATAACTCGCCACCGAGGATAAAGTCAGCACAAACATCGTCGCCAGCCCCATCCCTAAAGCAGTATCCACTTTCTTCGACACGCCTAGAAAGGGGCATAAGCCTAGGAACTTGACCAACACGAAATTATTGACCAGTATCGTGCTGACGAGGATTAAGAAATAGTCTTTCATGAACCAGGAATTCGGAATGTTTATACGTCATAATAAGCCGATTACTAGGCAACCGCAAAGAGGGGGTTGTATCCAATCCCGATTGGATCAGCACCGTAGTTAGGATTAACGTTCCTAGTCCCGGCTTCAGCCGGTTCTTTCTGGTCGGTTTCCGCCTAAAGCCGGGACTACGAACGCTAACAAAATAGTAAAAAAAAGTATAGTCACGCAATAAGCAAGGATGGAGTGCAAGGCTTGCCTTGCGATGGCTAGCAACTACTTGTAAATACCATCCATAGCCTTTACACCGGCATCCATGCCGATATGACGGCTAAACTGAATGACAGCGTAACTCCGGCCAGTGAACCCATTCACACCGTGACCGCGATCTCCGCTCCAGAGGCATCGACCTCCGGCTCGGAGGCATCGACATCCGGCTTGGAGGCATCGACCTCCGGCTTGGAGATGTCGACCTCCGGCTTGGAGGCATCGACCTCCGGCTTGGAGGCATCGACCTCCGGCTTGGAGATGTCGACCTCCGGCTTGGAGATGTCGACCTCCGGCTAGGAGATGTCGACCTCCGGCTTGGAGGCATCGACCTCCGGCTTGGAGGTATCGACCTCCGGCTTGGTGATTGCGATTTCTGCGCTCGGCTAAAAAAGAATGAGCTAGCCCTTCATTGGCTCTTACCGTAGGGTGGGCTAGGCGCGTACACTGGGAACCTTGACCTCACTCGTTGCTTTCCGTGCGCCATAGCCCACCAAACCGGCTGCGGATTGGCAACGGTGGGCTACGGTGCGCTCCAAGCTTAGCTTTAAACGGAAGGTTTTTTGAAATGCGCACCTAGCCCACCCTACGATTTCGCCAAAATGAGAGTTGCTGAACTCCCTGTGGCATAATATCGTTATCAATAGAATCAGTCATCCTCCAAAGCCAAGGGAGCATTCAACAATATGGCGGAACAGATATTCATCAGCTATGCCCATGCCGACAACCTACCCTATGAAGATGGGGCTAAGGGTTGGGTGACCAATTTCGTTAGTAAACTGGCAATTGCCATCCCGACGAAAGGGGGTGGCAGTGAAGTTGAATGTTGGATGGATCACCGGCTGGAACCCCAACGTGCCGTGAATGATGAGCTGCGCAAGCGTATTGTTGATAGCACCTGCATCCTCGCCTTCATGTCGCCGCGATATTTAAAGTCCGTATGGTGCCAGGGTGAAATGGACACGTTTGTCAAGCTCGTGGGCGGAGGTAGTGCCAACAACCGGGTGTTTTTGATTGAACTGTTGCCGACCGACCGGAACCACTGGCATCCCGGCATCCAATCCTTATCGTCGATTGAATTATGGCATAAAGCGTTCGACCAACCGGAACCGATGCTATTAGGATGGCCTGCTCCCAATCACAATGGCGATAAAGACTATTGGCGGAAGCTGAATGATCTGGCAAGCATCATGGCCCGGCAGATGCAGGAACTCTCCGAGAATCCAACTGCCCCAACAAGCCCTGTGCCGGTCTCACCTTCGCCTGTCATGCCCATCGAAAACCCATCGACCACATCTACCCAACCTTCCCTGTCGGGTCAACTCAGTGTGGTCATCAATGCTGACAAGCCGGACCATGACTTGGGTAAACAAATCAGGAAGCTTCTGGATGAACTTGATGTGGATGCAATCCTGTCGGCGGAACCGCTGCCGGATCAATTGCCAAAGATATATCGCGAGCAATTGGATATCCTACTGAAAAACAGCCACGGCGTGCTGATTGTTTATGGCGAGGCCCCGCCAAGTTGGGTACAAGCCCAACATTCAATAGCTCGCAAGGTGTTAGCCACGCAGCGCAAGGGGATCTGGGAAGCCCTCGTGGATGGCCCGCCAGAAGACAAGCCTGAGCATGGATTGGGCAATCGCAATCTGTTGGTGTTGGATTGCCGCAAAGAAGGGCTGAGCCAAGATTTGTTGAAACTTTTCGTCCAAAAACTGCGGGAGGCGAGCCATGTTTGAGTATCGCCCAGTCAACGCCCCTTATCCCGGTCTGCGACCTTTCGAAGCTTATGAGAGCGAGATATTTTTTGGTCGCGATGGTCACACCGACCGCCTGTTGGAAATCCTTCAACGAGAGCATTTCCTCGCCGTCATCGGGCCTTCCGGTTGCGGCAAGTCCAGCCTGGTGCGGGCAGGGCTGCTGCCCGGTTTGGCCTCCGGTGCATTAGGCACGGGTAGCCACTGGCGGCTTGCGCTGCTGCGGCCCGGCGCTCAGCCCATGCTGTCCTTGGCTCAATCCCTGCTCGGCACTTTTGCTTTGGGTCATGAATTAGTGGGGAAGGATCGGATGCCTAAAGACGCGGAGGATGTCACCGTCGAGACGGCCCTGATTGCCGCTGAACTGCGCCGGGGTTGGGAAGGCTTGACTGGTTTGGTTCAAACCGCAACGACTCGCCAAGAGGGAACTGCCGAGCCGTTTAACTTGCTGGTGTTGGTTGACCAGTTTGAAGAAATCTTTACTTATGTGAAAACAGGAGTCGGCACGGATACTGAAGCCGAAACCTTCGTCAATCTATTGCTGGCGGCCCGCGCCCATCCCGAAGCCCGTGTCTATGTGGCATTGACCATGCGCACCGACTTCTTAGGGCAGTGCGTGGATTTTGAGGAATTACCCGAAGCCATCAACCGCGCCCAATATCTGACCCCACGGCTCAACCGGAAAGAATTGGGCCTAGCCATCACGGGACCGGCCCAAGTCTTTGGCGGGGAAGTGGAAACCGGGCTGGCGAATGAGCTGATCGAAAGCATCCACCAAAACTCCGACCAATTGCCCATCTTGCAACATGCCTTGGCGCGGATGTGGCGGGAGGCGGAACGAGTCAATAAGGAAAGCCCGCTGATTGACGCGAACATCGCCAATTCCAACGAGGTAGGCGGGGTAAAAGGGGCGCTGAACCGCCATGCCAACGAGGTGTTGGAATCGCTGACACCCGACGAGCGAGAACTTGCGGAGCAATTATTCCGTGCCATTACCGAGCCACATAAAAGCGGCGGTGAGGATGTCCGGCGTCCACAGACCCTAGCCGCCATCGCCGCTTGGGCCGGCGTGTCGGCGGAAAGCCTAAAGCCTGTGATTGAGGCATTTGCCAAGCCGGAGGTCAGCTTTTTGCATTATGGTCGCGAGTTGAAGGACAACAGCGTGATCGACCTGACCCATGAGGCATTGATCCGTCAGTGGGAAACATTAAAAGCTTGGGTGGCAGAGGAATCCCGGCGTGGTGTGGGCTACCAGCGCGTTGCGACACGCGCTAATGAATATCAGCTAGGCATCAACGGGCTATTGACCGGCGGCGATTTGGCTAGGGCGATGGAATGGTGGAATCCTAATTCGACCGTATTGCCGGTGCATGATGATCCTGCTAAGCCCTTCGCACTCTGGCAACCCACCCCTAATTGGGCGCAGCGCTACAGCGAAAAAAAGGATCTGGAACTAATTGCAGAATTCGAGCAAGTCCGCCAATTCCTGATTGACAGCCGGGATGCCGAACAGCGCCAGCGCGAAGCCAAGCAAAAACGCTTGGAAGCAGAAGCTGAGAGGGAGCGGCAACGGGCTGATAAAGAACGTCAATTGGCAGATGAAGCCCGAGCCGCGAAACGAGAGCGCACCATCAGCCTGTTCGATTCGCAACTCACTCATGGCAGCTTATTGGCGAGGGTGGAGGACTATGCCGGGGCGCGTCAGGTGCTGACCGAAACCGCCGCGCTGGATGCAGATATTGACCCATCGCGGCACCATGCCCGCAATTTGTTGGCAGGTTATATTGATATCATGGGTGGGCAAGTTGAGCAAATCTATACAGGGTCCGGGGCGGCCCTAGTTGGGGGAGCCAAGCTTAGCCCGGATGGCAAGCTGCTTGCCGCCGCCGGGGAGCGGAGTACCTTGGTTTTGTTTGATGCAATAAGCGGGAAACTCGTGCAGCGCTTGCAAGGCCATGATCCGAATGCGGGGAATTTTTTTGGTTCGGTGAGATCGGTGGTATTCGATCCGCAAGGCCGCTGGCTGTTCAGCGGAGGCGATGACCAACGCATCATCCGCTGGTCTTTGCCGAAGGGTGAAAAGCTGGGCGAATGGCAAGCACCGGCTGAGGTGAATAGCTTGGCCCTCAGCCCGGATGGGACGACGCTTGCCAGCGGTCTCAGGGGTGGGAGTCAACAGATCATGCTGTGGAATGTTGCCGATGGCAAAATCATCCGAAGCTTGGACGGACACACCAGCAGCATCGGACAATCCAACGGACTGGCATTTTCACCCGATGGCAAGCGGCTGGCCAGTGCCTCCGCAGACAAGACCGCTCGTGTGTGGGATTGGCAGAAGGGCAAATCCTTGTTTACAATGCAAAGTCATCATGGCAGGGTACAGGCTGTTGCCTTCAGCCCGGACGGCAAAATACTGGCGACATCCGGCAATGACCAGCAAATCATTCTCTGGGATGCCGAAACCGGTCATCTACTTCGGTCATTGCAGGGTCACAAAAATATAGTCTTCGGTCTGGCTTTCAATCAGGATGGCAGCCAACTGCTGTCAGCCTCCCGTGATAATACCTTGCGGCTGTGGGATGTTGTCAGCGGCACCACCCAACATGTTTACCAAGGCCATCAGGCTGGACTGACGTCTGTGTCTGTGCTGAATGGCAAGATTTACACCGCATCCAATGACGGCACGGTACGTCGCTGGTCATTGACTACCCCTGAGCAATGGTTGTGGGAGCGGGGTGGATCACCTCAATCAACCGCTCTCTTGCCCGACGGCAAACTGCTGGCCGTGGGAATGAAGGAAGGCAATCTACTGATTTTTAGCCTGCCAGACGGCGAAAAACTGCTAGATCAGGAAGATGCCCATTCAAACGACGGAATCAATCGCATTGCTTTCAATGGCGATGGTAGCCTGTTGGCGACGGCGGGCATGGATGGCAAGGCCAAGTTGTGGCAAGTGCAAGCCGATGGCAAGCAATTGACCCTGCTGCACACCTTGGAAGCTCATACGGATGTAGTCCACGCCGTCGCCTTCTCCCCGGATGGTCGCCAACTGGCCACCGCCGGCTATGATGGCAACATTGGTTTGTTTGATGTCGCCACTGGCAAGGGGCGAATGATTCCCGCTCATAAGGATGGGGTCCTGAGCGTAGCATTCAATCTGCAAGATGGAAGACTATTGAGTGCCGGAGATGATGGTCAGCTATTGTTGTGGGATTTGAATCAGGCCAATCCCGTTCCTGAACATATTGCACAAGCCCAAGACATGCCTTTATGGGCCAGCTTCAGCTCTGATGGGCAGCAAATCGCCGCCGTAGGCCGGGAACTCGTCGTTTCTTTATATGATCACACCAAACCCGGCATTAAACAACTGGTGGGTCATGAACAGACGGTTTTTCGGGCCATCTACAGCCCGGATGGCCATCAACTCGCCACGGTCAGTGGGGACATGACCGTTCGTTTGTGGGATTTGGACAGCCAGAGCCAACTGTTCACGCTGCGTTTGCCGACAGAAATTAAAAATAATAATAGTCCACTCTGGGATTTCGACTTCCGCTGCATCAACGGCGAGTGTTGGATCGCCGTGCCGCTGGTGGTAGGCCGCGTGGCGCTGTATCGGTTCCCTTACGATCATCTGCCCAAGAACTTTGCCACCACTACCGATCAGCCGGAAAATCCTTGAGCTAGTGCCGCAACTCAGCAATTCTCATTTTGGCGAATTCGAAGTGTGGGCTATGTGCGCATTTCAAAAAACTTTCCGTTTATCGCTAAGCTTGGAGCGCACCGTAGCCCACCATCGAAGTCCCGCCGCCTACGCAAGCCCCTCCCCCCTTGGGGGAGGGATTTAGGGAGAGGTGTATTTGGGTTGATTACAAATAGCTTGTTGTGTCATCAACCATCCCAAGACCCTCTCCCCCTGCCCCTCCCCCTGCGAGGGGGAGGGGAGTTAAAACAATAGTTTGCAAGTTGTGTAGATAACTTTAGCCAGTGGGGTGGGTTGCCTTATCTGTCTATTGATCTCACTTCAGCGGTAATAATTCGTCGATGAAGCGCGGGAGCCATGCAAAAGAAAAAGCGCAAAAAAAACCCCCGGACCTTGCGGTCGGGGGGTTTGGGTTGGGTGCCTGGCAGTGCCCTACTTTCGCATGGGGGTCCACACTATCATCGGCGCTGGGCGGTTTCACTTCCGAGGTCGGGATGGGATCGGGTGGTGCCCGC